>JAAUTD010000197.1 GCA_012031845.1 Synechococcaceae cyanobacterium SM1_2_3 | reverse complement strand
TAATTCAATAGATCTACTTTCAGCATTATACCATGAAGTTGAACCAACATTAAAAATAAACCGAACCATTCCAAAATACTATAATCAGTTATATAATGAAATCGATCCTGACTCAAAACATATTCGATTAATATATTCATCCACTTCATCAATCAAATCATCACCATACTTTCCATCAGCACTATATCTCAGGACATCATCACCTTCGCTTTGGGTAACTGTTTATCTATTCATCCTGTTCGCAGCATTGATTTTTTCCATTTACATCGGCGCAGTGGCGGTGGCTGGAACCGTGCCGCATATCGTTCAAAAGATCGCAAATCAACCTGACTGCGATATTTATGAGCAAGCCGGTGGCATTCCAAAAGGCCGACTCGCTACTCAAAAGCTTGGCAAGTTATGTCTGTTGCAGGCGCACTTGTTTGTAGGAGTACTTGCGCTGTTCGCTATTTATGTGCTGTTTTTTTATAGCCCCACAGCCTGATCCTCAAGACCGAACTCTCCCCGTCACTCATAAAAAGCGGTTGCGTAGAGTATGCACCGCATACCCTTATTCAATCCGGCTACTGGCAACATCCACAACATTCAACGCTTCAGTTTCCATTGCGGTAAACCTCTCAATCAATTCGCACTTCTCTATTCCCGGCAGATCATCTCTACTGCACCTGCAACAGCGCCAATAAGCCTTCCAGTCATCGCATACTGCTTGGTTTATAGAGCGGTCTCCGGCACAGCGCCTCAGTTAATCCAGTGATTAGCTGAGTTCTGGTACATGATTTGTTTCATAGTATTCTATTAGCACACCGACGATCTCCATCAGAGATGCTAAAGGATGAGTTTCATCTTCACCAATTTCATCAATTAAATCATCTAATAACTTGATAAGTTTCCTGTATTCATTTTCGCTGTGAGGAACATAGATAAAATTTGCAACAGGAGTCCAAGCTTGTTCAGCTTCCTTCGTCTTAATATTAAGCATAACCTATTTTCTCCATTTGCTTTCATCATAATCTGAATGAGTTAAAACAGACCTGATGTAAATATTTTTTCGGTTATAGTGAATGGCAGCAACTAGCCTAACTTTGTTTCCACCAATATTAAACACGGTCAACTTATTGATCTGGTCTGCGCCAGGAAATATCAAGCGTAACTCTGAGAATGAACCAAAGTCATTCTGTTTTACTAACTCGTACCAATGAACAAGAGCAGTTTTAGTTTCAGGGTACTTCTCTGCGAACTCATTCAGTCGTTTTCTTGTGATGATGTGCATATCAAATGTATGAATTTGGGAAGTACGCGGCGTTGAGTATGCTACTGCACCTGCAACAGCGCCAATAAGCCTTCCAGCAATTGCACCGGATTGGGCGGGCAGCCGGGAATATGCAGATCCACTGGAATCACCGCCGCCACTCCGCCGACACAGGCATAACTGCCAGCGAACACCCCGCCGTCCCCGGCCGCAATCGCCGACCGCGACGACCCATTTCGGATCGGGTGTGGCGGCGTAAGTGCGTTCCAGCGCCTCGCGCATATTGACCGTGACCGGGCCAGTCACCAGCAGCACATCGGCATGGCGCGGCGACGCTACGAACCGCAGCCCAAACCGTTCCAGATCATAAAAGGCGTTATTCAGTGCGTGAATTTCCAGTTCGCAGCCGTTGCAGGAACCTGCGTCCACTTCGCGGATCGCCAGACTGCGGCCCAGGCGTTGCCGGGCGGCGTGATCCACCTTTGCGCCCAGTTCCGCCAGCGCCGACGCGGAAGGAGCCGGAGCCGCCTCGGTCAATGGCGACCGCAACAGATTTTGCAACAGCATTTTGCGCATGGCGGCGGCCTAGAGATCGTGGCCCGAATAGGAGCCGTTGAAGGATTTATTGCACAGCGGGAAATCGGCCACGATGTTGCCCTCAATCGCCGCTTCCAGCAGCGGCCATTGCAGCCAGGACGGATCGCGGGGATGACAACGCGCCACAGTGCCATCGCCGTTCAGTCGCAGCCAGACCAAAATATCGCCGCGAAAGCCTTCCACCAGCGCCACGCCTTCGCCGGGTTCGCCGCAAAGGTTCACCGCGCTGCGCACATCGCCCGACGGCAGCCGATCCAGAATCTGCTCGATCAGCCGCAAACTCTGCTCCACTTCGCGGATGCGTAGCCACACCCGCGCATTGACATCGCTTTCGGCCAGCACCGGCGTCTCAAATTCCAGCCGGTCGTAGGGCGGATAACCGGGATCGCGCCGGGCGTCAAAAGCCCGTCCGCCCGCCCGGCCAATCACCCCGCCGCAACCCCATTGCTGAATCAAATCGGGCTTGACGAAGCCGGTATTCACCGTGCGTTCCTGTAGCGACGCGGTGTTGTCGTACAAATCCACCAGCGGCGGAAACTCGCGGCGAATGTCGGCGAGCAAACCGCGCAGCAGCGCCGGGCCGGTGGGCGGCAGATCGGCGATCACGCCGCCGGGAATCACGCAATCCATCATCAGGCGATGACCGAAGCAGGCATAACTGGTGCGCAACACCCGTTCACGCAACACCGCGCAATAGGCGTGCATCAGCGCAAAAGCTGCGTCATTGCAGATCGCGCCAATGTCGCCGCAATGATTCGCCAGCCGCTCCAGTTCGGCCATCAGCGCCCGCAGCCAGTGAGCGCGTTGCGGGATCACGGTTTCCGTCGCCGCTTCCACTGCCCGGCAAACGCCAGCGCATAGGCCACGGTGCTGTCGCCCGACACCCGCCCGACCAGTCGCGCCGCCTGTTCCAGGGTTGCGCCGCGCAGCAGGGTTTCGATGCCCTTGTGGACATAGCCCAGCCGTTGTTCCAGCCGCACCACCGCTTCACCATTGGCGGTAAAGCGGAAATGGCCGGGTTCGATGATGCCGGCATGGACTGGCCCGACTGGAATTTGATGTAGGCTTTCGCCTTCAGCGGGCAGAAACGGGTAGGGCGGCAGCGGTTCGGTGCGCGGAAGCGCCGCGCCCAGCGGTTGCGAAATATGCCAGCGGCCATGATCCAGCCAAGGGCGGGAATCAGGCGCGCCTATCGGCTGCAATCCCACCAGATCGGCCATCGTCCGTTCCAGCCGTTGCGCGGGCGGATGCAGCCGACCCACCGAGCGAAATTGCCCATCGGGACAGGGCAGACTGGCGATAGCAAACTTCCCTGGCTCCCGGCGTTCACCTCCCGGCTTGGTCAAGGAGGGTTGCGGAGGACTCATTGGGTCTTCGGTCAGGGCCAGATGCGCCCAACCCGGTTCGCCCCACAGGCCCAACAGAGTCCAGGCATCGGCTTCCAGGCCCTGCACCAGGGTATTCCAGACTTCGGGAGTGACCACAAATCGCTGCCAAGGACGATGATCGCCGACAATCTGACTGTCCTTCAACAGCTCCAGCAAAGCAGGAATTTCGTTCACGGCATCGCCCTCAACCCAGTAACGCCGCGACGTTTTTGAACCAGGCCACCAGCGGCTGCGGCAACCAGATTCCCGCAATCAGCACCAGCGCCAGATGGGTAACGACCGGCAAGGAGCTGGATTCCACCGGGCGCGACGAGAACCCTCAGGTTCGCCAAAGGCCATCGCCTGCACCCGCCACCACAGCGTTGCGAAGGACAGCAGCAACCCCAGCACCAGCGGCAGCGCCAGCAGCGGCTCGCGGGAAAAGGTGAAACTCACCACCAGAAATTCACTGGTGAAAATGCCCAGCGGCCGGCATTCCGGTAATCGCAATCACCCCGACCAGCAGACTCCAGCCCAATACCGGATGACTGGCGGTCAGCCGCGAATGGCGGAAATGCGTTGCGTGCCCTTGGCCTGCGAAATCTGGCCGACGGTGAAGAAAATCGCCGATTTGGTCAGGCTGTGCAGAGTCATGTGCAACAGTCCGGCGAAATTCGCCAGCGGCCCACCCATGCCAAAGGCGAAGGTGATGATGCCCATGTGTTCAATCGAAGAGTAGGAGAACAGCCGCTTGAGATCGCCCCGGCTGTAAAACATGAAGCTGGCGAACAGCAGCGACAGCAGGCCCAGTCCCACCATCAGCGGCCCCGGCAAAATCGCCGCCGGATTGGCGCTCATCAACAGCTTGAATCGCAAAACCGCGTACAAGGCCACGTTCAGCAGCAGCCCGGACAGCACCGCCGAAATCGGGGTCGGGCCTTGGGCGTGAGCATCCGGCAACCAGGCATGGAGTGGAGCCAGCCCGATCTTGGTGCCGTAACCCAGCAGCAGAAACACGAACGCCAGATTGAGCAGCGCCGGATCGAAGTCAGCCGCCCGGCTGATCAGGATATTCCAGGCCATCGCCGGCAAGCCCTGGCCGACCACCGGCTGCGCCGCCAGATAGACCAGAATGGTGCCGAACAAGGCCAGCGCAATCCCGACGCTGCCAAGAATGAAATACTTCCAGGCCGCTTCCAGCGCCTCGCGGGTGCGGTAAATCCCGACCATCAGCACCGTGGTCAGGGTCGCCAACTCAATCGCCACCCACATCAGCCCGATGTTATTCGCCAGCAGCGCCAGATTCATGGCGAACAGCAACACCTGATACATGGCGTGATAGAAGCGCAGATAAGCCGGCGTCAACCGGCCAATCTCCAGCTCGTGAGCGATATAGCTGGCGCTGAAGATGCTGGTGGTGAAGCCGACAAAGGTGTTCAGCACGATCAGCGAGACGTTCAGATCATCCACCAGCAAATACACATTGGGCGGCGGGCGCACCCCCAACAGGGTAATCGCCGCGGCCAGACCGATCAGCGCCGCGCCGATATTCACCCGGGCGCTGATTTGATAGGCCGACAGCGCGAGCAGCAGCAGCGCCGCGCTGATCGGCACGAGCAACAGCGCATAAACTGCGATGAGTCCGGTAGTCATCGGCGGCGTTTCTCCCGGAAACGGTCCAAAGTGATCATATCCACGCTGTCGAAGCGTTCCCGAATCCGAAACAGGAATACGCCGATCACGATCAGCGCGATCAGCACTGAAAAAGCGACGCTGATTTCCACCACCAGCGGCATTCCCCGCGCTCCGGTCGCAGCCAGAATCAGCCCGTTTTCCAGCGACATGAAGCCGACCACCTGGCTGACCGCGTTGTAGCGGGTGATCATGATCAGCAGCCCCAGCAGCACCACCGCCAGCGCAAAGGCCAAATCCTCGCGCACCAGCGCCTCGGAGGCGGCAGTGACCGGCAACATCACCAGGATCGCCAGCGCGGTCAATCCCACTCCGGCCAGCATGGTCATCCCGACCCCCACCGCCGGTTCCAGGGAGCGATGAATGCCGAGCTGCTCAATAATCCGGTGCAGGGTCAGCGGCACGATGATGGCTTTGAATAGCAGGGCAATCGCCGCCGTTACATAAAGATGCGGGGCGCTTTGGGCGTGCGCCTGCCAGCCTACCGCCAGCGCCAGCACCAGCGCATGGATCGCATACACATTCAGCAGCGCATACAACCGATCCTGGTACAGCAGCAGGAAACTCACCACCACCATGCCGCCGGCCAGAAAATGCGCGATATCAAAGGTTAAATCGTGCATCACAGACTCCGCGACACAAACAGGAGCAACGCGCCCAGCAGCCCCAACATCAGCGCCGCTCCCAGAAATTCGCCGACCCGGAACACCCGCATCTTGGCGATGCTGGTCTCGAACAGCGCCAGCATGAATCCGCCAAACGCCAGCTTGAGCAGATAGGTCGCCATGCCCAGCAGATAGGCGACGACGCCATCGCCCGCCGACGCCATCCCCCACGGCGCGAAGATGCAGCTCAGCAATGACAGATACAGCAGCAGCTTGAGCGAAGCCGCCAGTTCAATCAGGGCCAGATGACGACCGGAATATTCCAGCACCATCGCCTCATGCACCATCGTCAATTCCAGATGAGTGGCCGGATTGTCGACCGGAACGCGGGCGTTTTCGGCAATCGCCACCATGATCAGCGCAATCAGCGCCAGCAGCAGCGACACCCGCAGCCCGACGTGACCGCTCATCATGAACTCGGCGACGGCGGACAGTTGCGTAGTGCCCGCCAGCAGCGACAAGGTGAACACCATCATCAGCATGGCCGGTTCCGCCAGCGAGGCGATCATCATTTCGCGGCTGGAGCCAATGCCGCCGAAGCTGGTTCCCGCGTCGAGACCGGCCAGCGCCAGGAAAAAGCGGGCGGTGCCCAGCAGCGCGACAATGGCGATTAAATCCGCAGTCCAGTTGAACAGCAGGCCGCTGGCGAAGGTGGGAACCAGCGAAGCGGCCACCCAGATCGCGGCGAAAATCAGATACGGGGCGGCGCGGAACAGCCACGACGCCGAATCCGCGACAATGACTTCCTTGCGCAGCAACTTGAGCAGATCGCGGTACGGTTGCAGCAGCGCCGGCCCGCGCCGCCGCAGCAGTTGCGCCTTCAACACACGGATAAAGCCGGTCACCAGCGGCGCCAGCAGCAGCACCAGCAACATCTGAATGCCCTGAACCAGAAAATCAGCGATCAGCGCCATAACGCCAGCCTCAGCAACAGCAGCACCAGCGCCCCGAACACCAGACTCAGATAGAGGCGGATGGTAAGAAACTGCAAGTAGTTGAACCGGCTGGAAATTGCCACGACGGCGCGAGTGATCGGGGTATAGCCGTAATCCCAGACCGGATCGCGAATCTCCACGTCGATCCGCGCCGTGCTGGCGTCGCCGGGCGGCGGCATCGTCACCCGCTCCCGCGCCTGAAACACCATACTGCCAAAGGTTCGCCGAATCGGCTGAGCCAAGCTGCCCGCGCCATACTGACTATCGGTGCGGGCGTTGGGAAAGCCGCAATCCCAGGCCGGGCCGCGTCGCGCCGCGCTGGACGCCAGCCAGTGAATCAGGCCGACCGCGACCAGCGAAGAAATCGCCATGAACAGCAGCACCAGCAAACCGTTGTAACTGCTCTTGACTTCAGCGACCGGCACGAGACTCAACCACGGCTGGTTGTGCTGCGCCATCAGGCCAATGTCGCCATTCAACAGACGCACCACCGGCGCCAGTCCGTCAATCACCAGTCCCGGCAGGATTCCGGCCAGCAGGCACAGCGTCGCCAGAATCGCCAGCGCCGCCAGTGAATAGCGGTCGGTCTCCCGCGCTTCAATAGCGGCGGCGGAACGGGGCCGTCCCAGGAACGTGATGCCAAAAGCCTTGACGAAACAGGCTGCCGCCAGCGCGGCCGCCAGCGCCAGCAGTGCGCCGACCGCTGGCGCCAGAAATTAAGCGGCAT
>JAAUTD010000196.1 GCA_012031845.1 Synechococcaceae cyanobacterium SM1_2_3 | reverse complement strand
GAACAATCTGTTCATGTAGTTTCTTCAGCAGACCTTTTTCTAAGCTGACCTATCCGGCAGTGAACTATGATATACGCCTAACTTATAGCTTGATTTTTAAGGAAAAAACTTAACAATCGTGTCTAAGAACCTAAATTAGGCGGCCACTTCATTCGCGCTGTAAAGCGGAGTGCCGCCGCCGCCGCAGAAACCGACGATCACCCCCGCTTTAGCCAGTTCGCGCATGGCCGCTTGTGTAATAGAGGTGCCGGTGCCGAGGATCAGGGAAGTCGTGTTGGCAATGGGAATGTTCCAGTACAGGGAGTTCTTGCCCTGATCGGTCACATATTCCACCCGCCCACCGTTCACTAATACGCGGCAGTGTTCCAGGTAATAAAGATTGGCGCGTTTGGAATGCAGAATGGTTTTCAGATCGGACGGCGTAAAGTGATTCATTGGGAATCCAATGTATTTCTTGATGAAAGTTATTACTGAACCCGCCTAATCAGCGTCACAAGGTCAAAAATACTTTACACATAACCCATAAACCTCGACGGATTAGGCGGCTCCCTGAGTGCTATAGCGGTAATCACGATGACCAGGCCCGGAACCTTGAAAGTTCCGGGCCTTTTGCGTGGGGAGGATAGAACCGCTGGCTGCCAGATCGGGCAACAGGCTGATAACTTAATGCCCTACTTAACAACTGAGGATTTCAAAATTGACAGGGCTGTTTTCATAATTGCAAATTTCGGGAATGGCCGCGAAAACCCTATTTTTGTAATGGTCCCTGTTATACCAAGATTTGTTATTTTTGCTGACTTTGGCAAGGAACGTGCTATGTTTTTCAGGAGCGTCTAACCGCAAGCGGAGAATTCCGATGAACCCTAGAGCGATAACCCAATCAGCCGTTATCCATCAAGGAAAGACCAATGGCTGAAATGATTCCTGATCGACTACCGGCCAACGCCAGTCGCGGCGAAAAAGGAAGTTTTTGCCATCCTGCAATACCTGCCGGATGATTTCATCGTCTATTACGAACCGATCATCAGCGAACGCTATCCCGACTTTATCGTGATTGGTCCGACCTTGGGCGTTCTGGTCATTGAAGTTAAAGGCTGGCATCCGAAACATCTGCAAAGCGCCGATTCTCACCAGATCACCGTTCTGGACAACGGCCAGCCGGTGCAGCGGCCCCATCCGTTACGCCAGGCCCGGGACTATATGTATGGCCTGATGAATCACTGCCGTCAGAATGCCGCCTTCCAAACCCTGGTGCATCCCGACGGCGATTATCAGAACCGCTTTATTTTCCCGTTCGGGTTCATGGCCGTGCTGTCGAATTTGTCGCAGGAGCAACTGCGCACACACCCGTTAGGCGATTTGACGACGATTTTTCCCTCCCACAAAGTCATTCCGCGCGATGTGTTCATGGAGCAATGGCGGCAACTGCGCCCGGACGAGTTGCAACAGGCATTGCAAAACGCCTTTGATCCGTGGTGGTTCTTTCCGCCGCTGAACGAATCGCAGATCAACGCCCTCCGCGCCATCATCCATCCCGAAGTTCAGCTTCATCTGTTCTCGTCGGCCACGCCGGGAATCGCCGCCTCAACCGCGCCCGCGTCGCCCATTACGCTGGAATCCATCAAAGTCCTGGATGTGCGGCAGGAACGCAATGCGCGCGCCCTCGGCGACGGCCACCGGATTGTTTATGGCGTCGCCGGTTCCGGCAAAACCGTGTTGCTGATCGCCCGCGCTCGCCTGTTGGCCGATCAACGCCCGGACTTGCGGGCGCTGATCCTCTGTTTCAATGTCTCGCTGGCGGCTTACTTGCGCGATAGCCTCCAGCGTTATGGAAATATCACGGTGCATCATTTCGACGGCTGGGCCAAACGCAACGGAATTGCGCGATGGAACGATGAAGACAATGACATACTCGGTCAGCGACTGCTGGCGCATCTGGAAGCGGGCGCAGGCGAGGCCGAGACCTATGACGCGGTGCTGATTGACGAAGCGCAGGATTTTGTCCCGACCTGGTTTCAATGCGCCCGCGCCGCGATGAAAGAACCGGATGATGGCGATCTGATCATCGTCGGCGACGGCAGTCAGGGCTTGTATCACCAGCGGCGCGATATTTCCTGGAAGAAGCTCGGCATCAAGGCGCAAGGCCGCACCCTTCACCGGGATTTTGCGCTGGACAAGAACTATCGCAACACCCGCGAGATTCTCGAACTGGCCGCCATCTTTGCCACCACGACCGGGCAGAAGCTGGGCGAGGCCGAGGCCGATGATGTGATCGCCGTCGCCGTCGATCCGGGCAATGCCATCCGCAGCAACGGCCAGCGCCCGATCTTGATTCAGGCCGACAACCGGCTGATTGAAATACAGGCGGTCGCCGCTCTGGTTGAACACCTCTTGAAGGGCGCATCCGACTTCAAGCTCTTCGACCAGCCGCTCCCTCCTGATGCGATTGGCCTGCTTTATCAGCGGCGCGACAGCAGCCTCTTTACCCTGAAAAATCAGCTTGAACGCCTGGCGCCGGTGGTTTGGCTCTCGGATGGCAACAACCGCAATGCCCGCACTCAGGTCAATGCGCCGGGGCTGAAACTGCAAACGATCCATTCCGCCAAGGGGTTGCAGTATCGCGTGGTGATTTTGCTATGGGCCGATCAGTTGCCCAGTGGCTTCGAGCGTCAGGACGAAGCGGCGGATAGCCGTTTGATGTATGTGGCCTTAACCCGCCCGGAGGATTTACTGGTCATCACCGCATCGTACCCGTCGGCGTTTGTGCAGCGGATCGCAGAGAGCGGCAAGGTGGAACGGCGCTCGCCGGAACGCATCATGGCGATGCCGTCCTCTGAAGATGAAACGCAGCTTCCAACCTCTTTGATTCTGTGACTCGTCAAGGCGGAACGCGATGCACACGCAGGAAAACCGTCTGTAGGAATTACTGGAAGTCAGCGCCATTGACAGCACCGCCGACTTTCTCAACGGCGCCAGGTACGGCCTGTATCGAGAGCTGGGCTTCAACATCTACCGGCGGATCGGGAATAGCCGGGAGTTTGTCCCGCTGATTGTGGATGAAGAGGATAAAGAAGGCGAAGAGGATGCCGTTTGAAAAGCCCGCCATTGGCAAAATCGCCGTGAAAGTCATTAACCACAATAGCGATGAAGGGTTGCGGGTGTTTGGGGTTGCGTAACATTAGCTACCGACTGGGTCTATTAAGGCTTTGGGCAAATTGCCTCAAAATCTCAGACCACTGAGAAAATACCTCTATAGATACCGATTCGATCACCTCTTCATGTTGACCACATATCGACCACGCTGGCGTATAGACCTTATTCTTTGCCTGAACGTAATCAATCGTCTGCGCCTGTAAATCCATACTATTGACCAAGACGTTACCGATATGAACACACGCAGCATCTATTGGATATTGCAATGCCTTAAAAGGCGCATGATGATACTCCACCGCTTCACAAAGGCTCGCCGACAGTTGCCATTCGCGAAGTAAATCCGCGCCAATATCCGCATGAGTAAAACCGAGTTGTTCCTCCTCTAATAAATACCGTTCGCAACCCTGCATGATGAGCTGACTTTGAATCTGTCGCGCAATATCAGGAAGTTGATAGTTAATCAACAGGATACCCATATCGTGGAGTAAGCCCGCGATAAAAATGCGTTCACGATGCTCAGGCCGAACGTGTATCGCTAGTGCCCGTGCGGCTAATGCACAGCAAATGCTGTGCTGCCAGAAGGCCTCCATATTTATCGCCAAGGCGATTTTGTTTAATGCCTTTCCTATGGAGGCGGCTAATACCAGATTTAACAGATTACCATGACCGATCAGCGTCACTGCGCGGACTACGGTTTCAACTTGTTGTTCCTGACGGTAGTAGGCGCTATTCGCTATCTTCAGTAGACGTACTGTGAGACCCGGATCATAGGAGATAATTTTAGCCAGCTTCTCTGATGTACAGCTTGGGTCTTCAAGAAGACGACTGACCTTAAAATAAATATCTGGCAAAGAAATTAAGCCAGTCACATCCTTCACAACCTTATGAAAATCCATTGAATAGACCTCGCTATCCAAGAAAACACGGCAGGATGGAACATCCTCGCCAAGGATTCTTTGATGGTTTCTGTGGAATGGGGTAATCGGGGCCAAGATCGGCCCGCCAAGTCCAGCCCTCACGGCACTACGTCCTCGCTCCGCAAATGCGCCTCGGACGGTTGCGGCCCCGGTTCACCCTGCGGTTCCGGCACGAACAGCGGACAAGGCCGTTCACTGGCCTGCCAGCGATCCGCAAATTCGCCCAGATGCGGGCGCTTCTCCCGCTCTTGTTCCAAGGTGTCCAGCAGGTTTTGCACCGTGGCGTTATGGCGACTTACGGCACACGCTGATCCGCTTGCAGCGCCCACAGCCCGCGCTTACTGGCCTGAGCCTGCGCTTCCAATCCTTCCAGTTCTGGCGGATGCGGATAGCCCCGATAAACCCACGCCACGCCCTGTCTCACCAGCGCCGCATTGACGTTCACCGCGTCCACATGAACCGCGCCAAGCGTTCGCCCGTACTGATTCGGCCCGGCGCTTTCAACCCGCGCCTCTTTCCCGAACGCCAAAGCCGACAACGCCTGTTTCGCCTTCTGGCCGTAGGGTTGCGCCCATTCCGGCGCGTCAATCCCCGCCAGCCGCACCTTGACTGGCTGGCGCTTGACCCGCAGCGTCAGCGTATCGCCGTCATGGACGCCGATCACTGGGCCGTTTAGGGATTCGGCTTGCGCCATGTTCACCACAAGCAGAAGGCACCGGCCGAAACACCGCATTATCTTTAACCGTCTCCGCTTTTTTTGAGGGCGGAACCGCTACCGTCCTCTTGACGCATCGAATCCACCAGCGCCTGCAAAGCGCAGCGTTGTTTTGTCGGCAGCGCATCAATTTCACGCGCCAAATACAAGGAAAGAGGACTCACGCCGTTAACATTATAACCCTCACCAGAAGAATCAACTTCACGATCCATAAAGCCCATCTCAAATCCAAGCGTCTGCTCAATACGCCGCGCAATTTCCTCACCCATCTCTCGAACACCCGTCACTAGATGACTGACTTGCGCCACAGACAACCCTACAGCATCGGCAAAATGTCGTTGCGTCGGGTAGTTAGCCAGCAATCGCTTCAGGTTATCACGACGCCGTTGCTGATAAATAAGCAAGTAGTTCATGACTAAACGCTGCTATCAACAGATATATTTTCAGAAAATACCATTGGATATTTTATATCTCATGATATAAAAAGCTATGGACATCAGAAATTACCTAAAGCTAAACCGTGGGATTAAAGCCCGCGAATTTGCAACTCAAGTCGGCGCCAGTCTTGGGTATCTACGGCTGATCGGAGACGGGGTAAGAAAACCCTCGGCAGATATATCCATCCACATTGAATGCGCCAGCCAGGGCGCAGTAACCGCCGCTGAATTGCGCTCCGACCTGCCTTGGCCGCAACTGAAACCCCGAAATGAACAAGCAGCGGATCGCGCCAACGACCCGCCGCTGATGCCTGTACCTAACCGAGAGTTCTGCCATGCAAGCCATGCTGAAAACCCGATGCACTCATAGGGACTGTCATCATTTCACGATAAATAGCAGGAATCCACTGGAAAAAACAGGCGCATCAAGTGACGAATCAGGCCCATTAAGAAATATATGCGACACGACGGGGAAAATTTCATACGCGACCGCCGCAAAAGCATGGCGCGTTATCCAGCATCTTGGCGACCGCAGCAAAAACCGCAAAGTGTACCTATGCCGCCAGTGTGACCAGTGGCACATCGGCGCCTGGCAGAAGAAACCCGACGCCCGCCGCACCGTTGCCGACCGCGCCAGCCCGCAGGAGGCGCGAGGATGAATGCGCTGATGTCTTTTGCCTTTGAGAGCTATGCCATCCGGGTGGTGATGGTGGACGGCGAGCCGTGGTTTGTGGCGGCGGATGCTTGCGATGCGTTGAAGTATGTCAACGCTCCGCAAGCAGTAGGAAAGCTGGATGGCGACGAAAAGGGTATCTACTCAATAGATACCCTTGGCGGCGAGCAGCAAATGACCATCATCAGCGAGTCCGGCTTGTACTCGCCGATTTTGGGAAGCCGCAAGCCCGAAGCCAAGCGGTTCAAGAAATGGGTTACTGCCGAAGTCATCCCCGCCCTCCGCAAAACCGGGCGCTATGAACTCAAGTCCGCCGAATAGACCCGCGAGCAGATTCTGCTCATGGCGCTGGAATCAGAGCGGGAGCGGGAACGGCTGGCCAAGGAAGTCGAAGCCGCCGGCCCATGATGGAGTTTCACGAGGAAGTGAAGCAGGCCGAGGGCGAATTCACCGCAGACGAAGCCGCCGCCCTCCTGTTCAACGGCGCGGTATCCGGCCAGCCATTACGACGCGCCTGGTTGAAACAGCAGGGTTGGCTGGATAGCCGCCCCCGCATCAATCGCCCGACCCAATGGGCGATCCATCGCGGTTATCTGCGCTTGCGGCTGGACGTGGTGCATCGCCGCCTGTTTCAGGTTCCCGTCCTCACCGGCCACGGCATTGCGTTGTTGCGGCATCTGATGCGCACCGGCGAACTGTTCACCGCCGACATTCCCCGGCTGGTTCTCATGCAGGAAGCGCGGGGATGAGCAACCCTTGGTTACGCCTCTATACCGAAGCCATTGACGACGAAAAGTTACGCCTGCTGGCCTTTGAAGACTGCTGGCATTTCATCGCAATCCCCTGTTGCAAAGGGAAAAGCATCATTGACAAAGCCAACCAAGACCTGATGGGCCGCAAAGTCGCTATCAAGTTGGGGCTCGACCCGCGAACGCTGTTAGGACTTTCGCTTAGCGTTCTAAAAGGTCAATATTTTGATATAATTTGGACATGATAACCAAACAACGTTATGTCGAATACTTAATCACAATGGTTCGGACAGTTTTTGGTTTCGGCCTTGCGGACGGAAAATACATCGGCGCATGGAACCTCTTGAAAAATCAGAGCTTCAAGCATTCGTTATAGGTCACGCAAAATCAACGAGTTATTTTATCCAACTCAGGCCAACCCCTGACTTCAATTTAATTCAGTCTGTGAAAGCTAACCTGTCGATGGTGATCACCAAAACTGTCCGAAGTATTGAATCAGTACTCCGATTAATTAAATAGATAAACCCCCGGCTAAGCCGGGGGACTCCCAGGGGTTTGACCGTTCCGGCGGTCAGTTGGATTCTCCACGGTCCCTTCAACGACCAAGGTGGATCCACCATGACAGCCTATCGGA
>JAAUTD010000195.1 GCA_012031845.1 Synechococcaceae cyanobacterium SM1_2_3 | reverse complement strand
GTTGACCCGCATCAAACTCGGCAAAACTGGCCTGGCGCAAATGCAGCGGCCCGGTTTCCAGTCCCAGAATCGCCGGAAGAGCAACTTCACTTTCGGCCCGCGCTCCGCGCTCCAGTCGCCGCAACACCCGCAATCGCGCCGCCGCCGTGTAACTGGCTTGCAGTTCAAATTGCGTGACATCGGTTACCACCGGCCAATCCAGATATTCCGCCAGCAAGGCGGGCACGGTGCCGGAACCGCGATCCACCGTGTGGCCGCCGCACAGCACCAGATCAGGCAGACCCGCCGTCCGCAGCGCCGCCGCCAGCAGAATCGCGGTGATTGGCGGCTTGGTGTTGGCGAGATCGTCATCCCAGACCCGCACCGCCGCATCGGCGCCTGCCGCCAGCGCATCCAGCAACAGCCGATCCGCCGCGACCGGCCCGACGCTGAATGCGGTCACGGTTCCCTGGGGCGGACGCAGCCGCAGCGCCAGTTCCAGTGCGCTTTCATCCGCCGGATTGAGCATATAAAGCAGACGGTCGGCATCAATCAGGCCGGTCAGCGGATCGACCTCTATCGTGCCGGGATCGGGGACATATTTGAGACAAACGGCAATGCGCATGGGCGGACTCTTTCTGGCCGGTTCGGGACGCTCAGGATTCGCGGAAGGTGACGCCATAACCGCCGTCCGGGTAGCTCCAGCGGATCGCGCCTTCCTGATTACAGGCGATGTAACAGGCGCCACACTCGAAGCAGGATTCGTAGTTGTAGAGGATGCCGCCGTCGTCGAGCGGCACGAACAGATTGGCCGGACAGACATGGACGCAGGCATGAACCGAACACTCGCTGCGGCAAATATCCGAGTTGACGACGATGTGCGGGGTCGCCGCTACCCGGAACCGCACCGTGCGCATCTTCTCTTCGTGAGTAGTCATCACCATAAGAACGCCCTCGCGGCCTGGTAAACATCGCGGAATAACTGCCCCGGCCTTATCTCAAATTGACGGGCCATTCGATAACTCAGCGGTAGCAGCTTGCGCTTGGCGCTGCCGTCCACCCGGAACAGGTTTTCCATGCTGCGGGCGATCAGTTCGGGATAAAAATTCTGCAAGCGCGCCCCGTTGACGAAATTTGGCGCATGGCGATAGGCGCGGAAATCAGTGGAAACATGGCGTAGTTTCAGAAACTTGCGATACGCGGACAGCGAACGCGCCGACCAGTCGCCGCGCTGGCAAGCGGCGATAGCGGTTTCCGCCGCAGCCAAGCCAGACTGCATCGCGTAATTCATCCCTTCCAGATACAGCCCGGCGGCCAGACAAAATCCGGCGGCGTCGCCCGCAATCAGCAGGCCGTCGGTATACAGCTTTGGCTGCATCGCCAGGCCGCTCTCCGGAATCAGATGCGCCGAGTATTCGCGCAATTTGCCGCCGCGCACCAAGGGCGCGACCGCTGGATGCGCCTTGAACCCTTCCAGCAGTTCATAGGGACGCTTGCGCCGTTCCACCAGCGACGAAATTTGCCCGATCACGCCCAGCGACAGCGAATCGCGGTTGGTGTAGAGAAACGCGCCGCCGTGAACGTCTTCGGTGACCGCGCCCAGATATTCAAAGGCGATCCCGTCGTTGCCGGTCAGGTGAAAGCGATCCTGAATGATCGCCGGGTCCAGCCCGATCACTTCCTTGACCCCCAGCGACAGTTCATGCGGATGAAATTCGCGCTGCAATCCGGCTTTCTTGGCCAGGAAGGAATTGACCCCATCGCAGGCGATCACCACCTTGCCGTAAATGTCGCCCTGCTCGCGGCGCACTCGCACCCCGACGATGCGGCCATTGTCCCGCAGCACGTCGTCCACCACCGTCGAAGTCAGCAGCAATGCACCCGCTGCTTCGGCTTGCGCCGCCAGCCAGCGATCAAATTTGGGCCGCAGCACGGTAAAGCCGTTATACGGCGCCGTGGCGTAACCCTCACCCGCACAGCGGAAATCCAGCGCCACCGCCGTAGTCGGCGACATAAAGGCAATATCGCGGCGGGTGACATAGCGTTCGACCGGGGCTTGTTCCCACCAGTGGGGAATCAGTTCATTGAGAATGGCGCTGCCGTAAAACACCGCGCCGGACACATTTTTTGCGCCGGGATATTCGCCGCGTTCCAGCAGCAGCACTTTGAGGCCCGCACGGGCGCTCAATAAAGCAGCGGCGCTGCCCGCCGGTCCCGCGCCGACCACGATCACATCGAACGATTCAGTAGCAGAGGTTGCGCTCATGGCGTGGTTTCCAGAGTTGGAGCGGGAGTCGCAGCGGCGAGCGCCTGCAATTTGCGGATCAAAATCGGCAGAATTTGATGCAGATCGCCGACCACGCCCAGATCGGCCCGCTTCAGAATCGGCGCGGTGCGGTCGCTATTGACCGCGATCACCAGTTCGCTGGCGGTAATGCCGGACAGGTGTTGGCCCGCGCCCGATACGCCAAACGCCATATAAAGCTTGGGCGCGACAATCTGGCCGGTCGCGCCGATGAAACGATCCACTGCCAGCCAGCCGCGATCCGCCGCGACGCGAGTGCCGCCCAACGCTGCGCCCATCTGATCGGCCAGTTGTTTCACCAGTCCCATGCCCGCCGGGCCGCCGCGCCAAAGCCGCCGGACACGATCCGTTCCGCCTCGTTCAGGCTCACGGTTTTGGGATCGGCGGGCAGGGTGCGCACGGTGCGGTCGCGAAAGCGGGCGGGATCGAGTTCCGGGTGGATCACCGTGACTTCGGCATGACGGTCTACTTGCGGCGGGCCGACTCCGCGCACGCCGGGCGTCAGCAGGGCGGCTACCAACGTGGCATACGGCCAGATCAGCCGTTCCTGACACGCGCCGCCATAGGTGTTGCGGATAATTTCCGGGTAGCCGTCGCCAACAATGCTGATTTGCATGCAGCAGCCGACCAGCGGCATTCGCCAGCGCACCGCCAGCCGGGGCAGCCAAGCCCGAATCTGGCCGCTGTCCGGGGCCAGCAGCAGCAGCGGATGGGCATGGAGCAGCACCGGAGCCAACGCCTGCAACCAGCCATCGGCGCTGAACTGGGCCAAGGCTTCATGCTCAACCACCGTCACCTGATCCGCGCCATGCGCCGCCAGAATTTCCGCCAGCGTCGCGACTTCATGGCCGCACAGAATGACCTGGATCTTCGCGCCCAATTGATCGGCGACTTCGCGGGCTTCTTCGACACATTCCAGACTGGCCAAGGTGACAGCGCCCTGTTCACACTCGGCGATCACGACGACAAACTTATCCATTTACACCGCCCTCCCGGCTCGTTCGCCTTCGATGATCGCGGCGTGAGCGCGGCGCGGCGCGACGCAATCACCGGCTCGGTACAGCGTCGGCACTCGCCCTTTCAACGACTGATACAGGTCTTGATCCACCTCCCGCACCTGCTGCAACAGGTGATTGGCGCGGGCGTTATCGGCTTTCATCGCGTGATACAGCGCATCATCGGCCTGGCGATGCACTGCCAGCACCACTGTATCCACCTGGGGAAAATGCACCATCTGACCGCTGTAATTGTGCAGCGCCATCACCACGCCATTATCAATGCTGAGGACGGAATGATTCGGGGTGCAGCGAATCCCCAGCCGTCGGGCCTGGCGATACCAGTTTTCCAAATCCAGGGTCACGCCCAAATCCTGACCGACGTACAGAGTCGGGGTAACGACTTCGACTTCACAGCCCTGCTCGGCCAGAAATTCAGCGACGCTGGTCGCTTCGTGGAAGCCCAGCCGGTCAATGATCAGCACCCGTTTTCCCGGCATGACCTTGCCGGACAGAATATCGACCACATCAGCGACGCCGGGATCATCGCCGCCGGGAATGGCAAAGCGGTTGGGTCACCGAACCCGTCGCGACGATCACCGCGTCCGGCTTAGCGGCCAGCACCGAATCCAGCGTCGCGGTGACGCCGGTCTTGACCTCGACCCCTAACTGCTCAATTTCATGCAGCAGATTCCGCACGATGTCGCCGAACTCGGCGCGGCTGGCGACGCGCACCGCCCACACCACTTGCCCGCCCAGCCGATCCGATTTTTCCAGCAGCGTAACCCGATGCCCGCGCCGAGCCGCAACCGTAGCCGCTTTCAGTCCGGCGGGGCCGCCGCCGATCACCAGCACCCGCTTCGGCTCGGCAACGGGGGTGAGCGAACCGACGCCAAGCTGCTGTTCACGACCAGTAGCCGGCGTTTCAATGCAGCCCAGCCAGCGGTTCAGGCCCATCCGCCCGACGCATTCCTGATTGCAGGACAAACACAGCCGAATATCGTCAGCCCGATTTTCCCGCGACTTGCGAGCGAATTCGGGATCGGCAATCTGGGCGCGGACGATGCCGACCAGATCGGCGTGACCTTCACTGAGAATGCGTTCGGCCTGAATCGGGTCCTTGATTCGGCCCACGCCGATCACCGGCAGCCGTACCGCCTTGCGAATCGCCGACGGAATGAACAGCGAATAATCCGGGCGAATCCGCATCGAGGCTTCGATCATGTACAAGGTCTGGGTGGCGGTGCCGATGCTGGTGTTGATCAGGTCAATCAGGCCGTCCGCCTCCAGAATCCGAGCCACCGCCACCGCTTCATCCAGCGTGATCCCTTCGTGGATCAGTTCGTCGCCGCACAAGCGCACGCTGATCACATAATCGCGGCCCACTTCGTTGCGAATCGCGGCGATGATCTCGCGCAACAGCCGGGCGCGATTGTCCAGACTGCCGCCGTATTCGTCGTCGCGGTGATTGGTGTGGCGCGATAAAAACTGGCGGACGATGGAGGAATGCGAGCATTGCAGCTCCACCCCGTCAAAACCGCCCTCGCGGGTGTAGGCGGCCACTCGGGCATAGCCTTGAATAATCTCGCGGATGTCCTCGTGTTCTACCGCTTTTGCCACTTCGCGGAACAGCGGATCAGCGACCGCCGACGGCGCCCAGGCCGGCAGGCGGGTAAACATGCCGCTGCCCTGGCCGCCGTTGTGATTGATTTGCGCCAGAATCGGTACGCCTTCGCCATGCACGGCGCGGGTGATCTTCTGGTAATAAGGAATGACCTTGCGATGAAAGGCATGAATCAGCTTTTCATACGGATGATCAGTGGGATGCGTCGAGTGTTCTTCAGTAATGATCAGCCCGGTTCCGCCTCGCGCCCGTTCGCGGTAGTAATGAACGTGGCGCTCGCTGGGCATGAAATCTTCGGCGTAATTGGTCAGGTGCGCCGAAAAAACAATCCGGTTCTTGACCGTGATGTTGCCGATCTTCAGGGGCGTAAACAGAATCCGCTGGCGAGTGCTCATGGTTATGCCTCCCGGCCCGCGCGATAGCCTTCAAGAATGGCGTGACTGAGATAGCGCGGCGCGACGCAATCGCCCGCTCGAAATACCCGCAAGCCGCTGGTTTTCAGCGCGAAGTACAAGGTCTCATCGGGAATTTCCGGCGATACGTCCACCACCAGATCAATCTCGTCGAGGCAAATGTCCTGCTGATCGAAACGATCCACGCCGATCACGCTGCGGGCGGTCACTTGCCGGGTTTCGAACTGCGGTCTGAGGGTGATCCCTTTCGCGGCGATGCGCTGATTCCAGGCGGTCAGTTCCAATGAGGCCGTCAGCCGTTGGCCGACAAACATATCGCTGGTCACGATTTCCACCTGCCAGCGGCGCTCGACCAGCCATTCGGCCACGCCCATACCCACCGGATCGCCCAAAGTGTCGAGAATCACGGCCCGGCCCGCTGGCGCCGGGATTTCTCCGCGCATGACCTGGCGGGGATTGACCACCGGCGCGGTCGGATCAAAGCGGATCATGCGCTGACCGCCGGGAAGTCCGCCCACCGCGACAATCACCGCATCGGGCGCTTCGGCGATGATCCGCTCGGCGGTTATTTCAATTCCGGTGTGAATGTCCACGTCCAGCTTGCGAATTTGCCCTTCCAGCCAATCCACCGCCAGCGCCAGCCGTTCCCGTCCCGGCGCGGCTGCCGCCAACCGAATCGCGCCGCCAAGTTGAGTATTGCGTTCGTACAAGGTCACGCGATGACCGCGCAAGGTTGCAACCCGCGCTGCTTCCAGCCCGGCAGGGCCGCCGCCGACGATCAGCACCCGATGCGGGTTACGCGCTGGTTTCAGCGGGGCAAATTCGGCCTCGCCTTCATAACCGGCGGCGGGATTGTTGACGCAACTCAGGCGCGGGTTCTGCACCAGCCCGATGATGTTGTCCTGATTGCTGAGCAGGCACGGGCGAATGTCGTCGGATCGGCCTTGCCGTAATTTGAGCGGCAATTCCGGATCGGCGATCAAGGCGCGGGTCATTTCCACCGCGTCGGCCTTGCCTTCAGCCAGCAGCGCCGTCGCCATCGCCGGATCAACGATGCTGCCTTGAGCGAACACCGGCAGCAGCTTTACCGCCGCCTTGATTTGCGCCGCCAGATGCACCGCGAAACCGGGCGGCTGATACAAACCGGGGCGGGGTGACATGGCCGGTGTAGATGCTGCCGCTGGTGACGCTGATGAAATCGATCAGGCCGTCATCAGCCAAATGTTGGGCGATTTCCGCCGCGTCCTCCGGCTTGATGCCCGCCCACGGCGCGTATTCATCGCCGCACAGCCGCAGCCCGACCAGAGCGTTGCTCCCGACTTCATGCCGCACCTGTTCAATGATCTGGCGAGCGAAACGCAGCCGATTCTCCAGCGAACCGCCGTAGTCGTCGCCGCGCTGATTGGTCAGCGGCGACAGGAATTGGCGGATCAAACTGTCCTGACCGGCGTTGATCTCGACCCCATCCAAACCGCCGCCCATCGCGTAACGCGCCGCCTGCCGGAAGCCTTCGATCACGGCGGCAATGTCGTCGGCATCCATCGCTTGCGGCAGTTCGCGGCTATTCACTTCCGGCACCGGCGACGGCGCCCACAACGGCAACTGCGAATAGTGGCTGCTGCCCTGCATCCCGCTGTGGGTCAGGTGCGCCAGCGCCAGCGCACCGTGGCGATGCACCGCCTCGGCGACCTGACGATAGCCGTCCACCACCGCCGGGTCATCGCCAAAAATGACGTATTCATACGGCCAGTCGGAGCGATGAACCACGCTGCCTTCCAGCACGATCAGCCCGACCCCGCCCGCCGCCCGCGCCGCGTAGTAGGCGGCATGGCGCTCAGTGAAACGGTGATGAGTGGCAAAGTTGGTCTGATGAGCGGCGAAAATGAAGCGGTTCGGAGCGGTTTTGCGGCCCAACAACAGCGGGGTAAACAGCCGTTCCAGCGATTCGTTGACCAGCAGGTTTCATGGCG
>JAAUTD010000014.1 GCA_012031845.1 Synechococcaceae cyanobacterium SM1_2_3 | reverse complement strand
CAATCCTGGTTGATGGCCTCAGCCCCGGCATCGGTCGTCGCAGTGCCAATGACGGTGGCGCTCCAGCGTCCCAGTCGCGGGCAATCGCCTGGCCAATGCCGCGACTGGCTCCAGTCACCAGCGCAATTTCGCCTTCCAGCATCGTCATCATCCCATCGCTCCCTTGCGCTCAATTCTGATTTTTCAGGACTTTCGCTTTTAAAGCCGTTCGGGGTGAGCCTGTCGAACCCCGTTGTTTACCGATGAACGCCCTTCGACAGGCTCAGGGCGAACGGATGGAGCGAAAGTTCTGTTTTTAATACTTCAGCAGCACCGCGCCCCAGGTGAAGCCGCCGCCGAAGCCTTCCAGCAACAGCGTATCGCCTCGCCGGATACGGCCGTCGCGCACCGCCACATCCAGGGCCAGCGGCACCGAGGCTGCCGAGGTGTTGCCGTGAGTTCGCACGCAATCAATCATCCGCGTTTCTGGCAAACCCAGGCGCTTGGCGGTCGCCGCCAAGATTCGCCGATTGGCCTGATGCGGGATCAGCCAGTCCACATCGGCGACCGTCAGGTTATTCGCCGCCAGAATCTGTTCGGCGATGTCCTTGAGCGTGGTCACCGCAACCTTGAATACTTCGCTGCCGCGCATTTCCACGAACGCCGCATTGGATCGGGTTTGATCGTAGCCGCTGGACACCCTGCGGGCACCCACAACAATTCCTTGTAGCGGCCATCGGCGTGCAGGCGGCTGTCAATGATTCCCGGTGCGTCCGCCGTTTCCAGCACTACTGCGCCCGCGCCGTCGCCGAACAGGATGCAGGTGCCGCGATCCTGCCAGTCAATGATGCGGGTGAAGGTGTCGGCGCCGACCACCAGCGCCCGCCGCGATCCACCCGTGCGAATGAAGCGGCTGGCAATATCCAGCGCATAGACAAAGCCCGTGCAGACCGCCTGCACATCGAAGGCAGCACCGCCATGACAGCCCAGACGATGCTGCAATTGAGTAGCGACGCTGGGAAAGACATGATCGGGGGTCGTGGTGCCGAGGATGATCAGATCAATATCGCCCGGTTCAAGGCCCGCTGCCTCCAGGGCGCGACGCGACGCCTGTTCGGCTAAATCGCAGGTCGTTTCGCCAGGTGCGGCGATGTGACGCTGCTCAACCCCTGTGCGCTCAACGATCCAGTCCGCCGTCGTTTCGATTCGCTGCTCCAGTTCGGCATTGGTCAGCACCGTCGCCGGTAAATAGCCGCCAGTTCCGGTGATGCGGGCATAGTTCAAAGGGCTTGTCTCTCGGCGTGAAGGAGGGCCAGATGGGCGTCAATGCGCTGTGGAACGGCCTGTTTAACTTCGAGCATGGCAACCTGAATCGCATTGGCGAACGCCAAGGGATCGGCGCCGCCATGACTCTTGACCACAATGCCCTGTAACCCCAGCAAGCTGGCTCCATTATAGCGGCGGGGATCGATCCTGCGGCTGAAAGCCCGCAGCACCGGCAGCGCAACCAACCCCGCCAAACGAGTAAGCAGGTTGCGCTTGAATTCCTGGCTCAGGTATTGGCGGATCAGTTTGGCTACGCCCTCGCTGCTCTTCAGCGCGACATTGCCGACGAAGCCATCGCACACCACCACGTCCACATCATCCAGATAAATGCCGTCGCCTTCGACGAAACCAATGTAGTTGAGGTCGCTGGCAGCCAGCAGACAGGCCGCGTTTTTAACCTGTTCGTTGCCTTTGATGTCTTCTTCGCCGATGTTCAGCAGACCCACCCGCGGCCGGGCAATGCCGTTGACTTCGGCCAGTACTGAACCCATGACGGCGAACTGCAACAGATGTTCGCCTTTGCTATCCACATTAGCGCCCAGATCCAGCACCCGGGTTTGACCGCGTACAGTCGGTAGCGTGGTGCAGATCGCGGGCCGCTCAATGCCCGGCAGGGTTTTCAGCACGAAGCGGGAAGTCGCCATCAGTGCGCCGGTATTGCCCGCGCTGACGCAGGCGTCGGCTTCGCCCTGTTTGACCAGATTAATCGCGACCCGCATCGAAGAGTCCTTTTTGACTCGCAGCGCCTGCGCCGGCGATTCGTCCATGTTCACCAGTTGTGAGGCATGGCGAATGATGATTTGCGGGTTTCCCTTGGCCTTCAGTTTGACCAGTTGGGCAGACAGCACATCCTCCTGGCCCACCAGGATCAGACGCACGCTATCGCCAGCGGTTTTTAGCGCGAGCAAGGCAGCGGGCACGACCACATCAGGGCCGATGTCGCCGCCCATGCCATCCAAAGCAATGGTGAGTGGCTTGGTCATACCGGTGGGAAACAAATCATGGTGAGGTCAGAACGGTGGGCGCATTCAAGGTTACGGAGCAGTCATTAATCTTCGCTGTTATCATTGACCACCGGCTTGGTAATCACCTGACGGCCGCGATAGAAACCGTTAGGGGTCACATGGTGGCGCAGATGCAATTCGCCCGAAGTGGGATCGGTGGACAGGGTGGGGCCCGTCAAACGGTCGTGGGCGCGGCGCATGCCACGCTTTGAGGGGGTTTTACGGCTTTTTTGTACGGCCATGATGAATGACTCCTTTCAGTATCTTGTCGGTAGCTTGTGTGTTTTGTAACAGGGAGGCCAGGCCTGCAAAGGGCTGACCTTGCCCGGCATTCGGAACGGGTTCGCTGGCGGCCAGCGCTGGCTCGGCATGGGTTGCGCATTCCTGAACATGGTTATGTAGAGGAATCAGCGGCAGGGCCAGCAACAATTCGTCTTCCACCAGGTCAGCGACACTGATCAAGCCCTCAGCAACCAGCAGCGGTTCGTACTGTTCGGGCAACCGGTCGGCCATCGTCTCGTTGCGGACGAGGGCAAGGCTGACCGCGATGTCCAGCGGCCATTGCAATGGGCCTAAACATCGCTGGCATATCAAAGCAATCCCGGTTTGCAACCGTCCAGTAATATGCCGAAGGCCCTGCGCATCCACGCCGGTAGCTAAGGCTACGCGAACTTCGCCTTCAGCATGCTCCAATTCAGCCGCCAGTCGCGGCAATGACGCCAGCGCCAGTGCGCCCTCCAACCGTCCGCCTTCAGCGGTCAGTCGCCAAGGATCAATTTTATCGGGGAGCGGCGCGGTTTGCATAAGGCGCGGAATAATATAGGCGTGTGCGATTGCTGTCAAAATAAAGCCGGATTCCGCACAATCAACCCTATTTCCCGCTGTTCGCCGAGTATCCGCCATGATGCCTGTAAGCCTTCCCGACGGCCGCTATTTACTGCTGGCCTCCACTTCGCCATTTCGCCGCGAACTGCTGACCCGATTGGGACTGCCATTCACCGTTCAAGCGCCGGATGCTGACGAAAGCCGCCGACCGGGCGAAGATGCGCCGACAATGGTAGCCCGGCTGGCGGCACAGAAAGCGCAAGCAGTGGCGGCTGGTTGCCAGTCGGCAACGCTCATCATCGGTTCCGATCAGGCCGCAGTGCAGGATGGCGAGATCATGGGCAAGCCCGGCAATCATGCGCGGGCAGTAGCGCAATTACAGCGGGCTTCTGGTCAGACCGTGATTTTTTATACCAGCGTATGTCTGCTTGATAGCGCCAGCGGTGAACGGCAAGTCGCAGTTGAGAAATTCAGTGTGGCGTTCCGCAAACTGACCGGGGCGCAGATTGAAAGCTATCTGCGCCGGGAACAGCCCTATCAGTGTGCGGGCAGTTTTAAGTCCGAGGGCTTGGGCATTGCCCTGTTCGAGCGGCTGGCGGGCGATGACCCCAGTAGCCTGATTGGATTGCCGCTGATCCGGCTCACGCGAATGCTGGAAGACGCCGGAGTGACGGTATTGTAATCCGCCGCGCCTTTAGCGCGGATCAAGGATTTTCGGGCCAAGCGATTCTATAATTGAAGCGCTGCCCACGCTCCTTGTCAGGCGCTAAAACCAGCATGATCAGAGCTGCCAGAGTTATGGGTCGGCGTCTCTTTGAAAAGCTGCGGCGACGATCCCGAACCCAGCGCCGTGATTCAAGAAAAAGCGGTTTGTTTTGTTCGCTGCTCACGCATTGATGCCGCATTCCGGCTGCTTGCGAAATCGAGCGCGGTCAAGGGTTAATCCCCGCCGCCGCCTGGGAGCCTTCACTGGCGCAATTATCCTTTGCCCAGTTGCCCCCAAGGCTGATTGGCGGCGCCCACCCGTCTCTCGTCGCGCTACAACAGGTTGGCGAGTGATTAGGGAGTTTTTTGCAACCGGACGGTCAAAGGCAGGAGTGCATGGCTGTGCGCTGCATCTTGTCCAGCGACGGTTGTCGCCCAGCGGTTCCGGCCTGCGTCCGCACCGGGATTCCGCCTGAATAACCCCAAGGTTAATACCTCAATCTATCCGCGAGAATCCACTCATGAAATTGAAAACCGGCGATCCCGCTCCGATGTTCAGCGCCGCTACCACTGATGGCAGCACTATCAATCTGGCGAGTTATCTGGGTAAAAAGCTGGTGCTGTACTTTTACCCAATGGACGATACTCCAGGCTGTACCAAGCAGGCCTGTTCGCTGCGCGATCACTGTGGCGAAATCCGCGACAGGGGCGCCGCTATTCTTGGGGTGTCTACCCAGGACGTTGGCAGCCATCAGCAATTTACCGCCAAATACCAGCTTAACTTTCCCTTGGTCGCCGACACTGATGGATCAATCGGCAGAGCCTATGGCGCGATGGGCGGTGGTTTTGTTGGGGCCGCCATGAACCTGATGGGGATGGCGAACCGAATCACGTTTATCATTGATGAAAACGGTCATATCGCCCATATCATTGACCAGCCGGATTGCGCTCGTCATGCCGAGGAGGTGCTTAAGCTGCTGTAGGATGGGTATAGCCCTGTAACATTATTCCTGCGCTTCGGCCGGTAGAATAACCCCGCTTTAATTTTGGATTGTTGATCCATAATTGACGGTAACATAATGCGCTTATCGCCGGAGTGCAGGGAATTGTTGCTGATAGGCGTCCGTCGTCTGCCTCAAGACTTGCTGCGGCCCGAATTCATCCGTTGCGTTGCCGAGGAGGTTTGCATGTTCGGGCGATATGATCGCGCCATTCCTTGTTACGCTGGCTGGACTTGCTACGATGCGATTCGGCCTCCAATCCGTCGCCGATCATTACCCGCCACATCGCTAAAGACGCCATCATGATTCTCCATACATCGAATTATTCCCAACCTTGGCAGTGGGGCGGAGCCAGCCAGCAGGGCGGACGCCACGAACAACAGGATCGCTGGGCTGTGTTCGAGTCGCCCGGCCAGGAGGGCCTGCTGGCGATTTTGGCCGATGGCATGGGTGGGCATGTGGGCGGCGCCTTGGGTGCGCAGATCGTGATCAATCTCGCTCGCGAATTTATCCAGAATCCCCCGCCAACCTTGCGCACGCATCCCGGTTCCGAGCTGGAACAGCTCTGTCGGCGCATGCACCAGGCCATCAATAGTCAGTCGGAAACCGCCCGCAGCACGATTGTCATGGTCTGGATTGAGCGTGAGCGGGTCAGCTGGCTGAATATCGGCGACAGTCGGCTCTATCATTCCGGGGCGGGCAGCGCTTGATGCGCACCCGCGATCACTCCGCCGTGCAATTACTGATGGATCTGGGCGAGATTAATGAGTCGGAAATGGCGACTCATCCAGCGCAAAACCGGCTTTATCGCTCCCTGGGCGGCGACGATGCGCCAAAACCCGATTTGGGGCAGTTCCCGGTTCAACCCGGGGATTTGCTGGCGCTGTGTTCCGATGGCGTCTGGGAGCATGTCACGGAATCTGAACTTTGGAGCGCCACTCTTGATCGCGATGTGACCGCCGCCGCCCAGTGGCTGGCTGAACAGGCGGCTCAGCGCGGTGGCGAGACAGCCGATAATGCGACTCTGGTTCTGCTTCAGGCCAATCTGGAGGGCATCGGCGCAACGCCTGGCTGGCTGCGGCGCTGGTCGGCGGGACTGTCCGCGCTGTTTGGCCGTTAGCTTTCCTGTGTTTTTCGATCTTGTTGCCCTGTCTACTTACTAAAAGGGATAAACGATGGCCGAGGAAACCAACGCGCTGCCCAACGGCTACAGCCTGCATCGTTATCAGATTGAAGGTGTTTTGGGCGCAGGTGGTTTCGGCATCACCTACAAAGCGATCCATGAGGCGTTAGAGAATGAGGTCGCCATCAAGGAGTATTTCCCGGCGGAGTGGGCCTATCGCGACCATAATGGCACCACCGTGCGCGCCAACGCCCAAGGCCAAATCCCGGCCCGGCACGGCGAACCGCCCTGCTACGAGTGGGGCCTGCAACGGTTCCTTGACGAAGCCAAGATTCTGGTGCAGATCAATCACCCCGGCGTAGTGCGGGTGCGGGATTATTTCACTACGAATGGTAGCGCCTATATCGTCATGGAATACGAGCAGGGCGAATCCCTGAGTACATCGCTGCAGCGCGGCGGCATTCTGCCGGAGCCTGATTTGATCAGGATGCTGGGGGATGTTTTACCGGCGCTGGAAGCAGTTCATGCCCAAGGCTACCTGCATCGCGATCTCAAACCCAGCAACCTGTATGTCCGCAAAGTGGATAACCGCGTCATCCTGATTGACTTCGGCGCCGCCCGCCAGGCTTTAGGACGACGCACCCGCAGCGTGACCAGCGTGGTGACGCCGGGTTATTCCCCGATTGAGCAATATGTCACCGTCGGTGATGATTACGGGCCGTGGACTGATATTTACGCGCTGGGCGCGGTGCTGTATCGCTGCATTACCGGCGCTCCACCGATTGAGGCGCCGGGCCGGGTTCTCAAGGATCCGGTGCATCCAGCGGTTGAAGTCGGAGCCGGATTGTACTCGCGGGCCTTGTTGCAAACCGTTGATCAAGCTTTGGCCGTGCGCCCGGAAGAACGCTTTCAGAGCGTGGCCGCGATGCAGCAGGCATTGCAGATGCCCAATCCGGCTGACGCCAGAGCCGACTTTTTGAAGCTGCCGCCCATCAGTGCGGAATTACTGGATTTGCCAGCGCCATTGAGTTCAGATCTGGCGCTGGTTCGTCCCGCCCCATCAGCAGCATCCACGCGGGCAAACTGGCCGGAAAACGGTGATTTTCATCATTCCGCCAGTGTTTCCAAAGCATCCGAGCTGTTCGTTGATCGCCAGTCTCAGGCTGTTGAACCCCCATCATGGATTGAGCCGCCCTCGCGGGCGTCACAGGCGATGGATGATGCGGCTTTGCCGCTACTCGAAAATATCTGGGACGATCTGGATCAATTGAAGCCGCCGCCGGCCCTGATACGCCCTCCCAGATTGATGCGTCATCTCAATTCCCATCATCACAACCGATATCCTTGCAATCCACGCCATCGCAACCCGCCACTTTGCTGAGACGCTCACAACAGTCGGCAGTGGAACACCTCAAAAAAGTGTCGGTGTCCCGGCGAAACTTCAGTGAGTCTGAATACACCGGCAGGCCCGATGCACCGCGATCAGCTTCGATCCCGCTGGTTTCAAGGCCTTCTGTCTCCATACCCTCCGCGCCCAGATCCCTGGATCGCGAAGAACCCAGCCTGCTGCAAGGCGCAGCCGATCAACTTGATGGTCATGAACGCGCCGTTCGCTGGACCCGGGTATTACTGACGGTTTTTGCGGTATCCGGACTATTGGGCATCGGGCTGCTGACCTATGAGTATTACCAGACCTGGCAGGAACAGCGTCAGCGCGAAGCGTCTGCTCTGCAACAGCAGGAGACCGCGCAGCACAACACGGCGCAGGCGCAGCAGCGCGAAGCCAGCATCATGAGCCACCTCGAACAGGCGCGCCGGGCGATTACCAACAAGAACTGGGTGCTGGCTGAACATTACATTAATCGGGCGGCGACCCTGAATTCTGACTATCCAGCCATAGCCACGGTTCGGACTGAACTGCTGGAGGCCCAACAGTCAGGCTCGCAGATGCGCAGAACCCGGACTGACCCAACAACCGGCCTGGAACTGACTTGGGTCGAAGGTAGCTGTTTCAATATGGGCAGTCCGGCCACCGAACGGGATCGCGGCAATGACGAAACAACCCATCAAGTCTGTGTCAAGGGATTGTGGATCAGCAAGACGGAAATCACCAATGGCCAATACCGGCGCTTTAAACCCGGCCATAACAGCGGGGCTTTCCAAGGGCAATCGCTAAACGGCGATACCCAGCCGGTAACGAGCGTGAATTGGGATGATGCGACCGCTTTCGCCGAGTGGCTTTCCTGGGAAGCCGGGGTTGGCAAGCGTTTCCGGCTGCCTACGGAGGCTGAATGGGAACGCGCTGCCCGGGCTGGCGCGACCACCCGCTATTACTGGGGTAACGACATTGACCCGCGCCATGCCAATTTTTCTGACCGCAATGATCCGACCGGGGCTTCGATTGGCAATGTGGACGATGGGCATGCCCTCACCGCTCCGGTGGGCAGTTATCTGCCCAATACCCTGGAGTTGCATGATATGGCGGGCAACGTCTGGGAATGGACCTGCTCGGAATATGATCCAAAGTACGGTGGAGCCGAGCAGCGCTGTTCAACCCGGCGATCCAGCGAAGTGAGGCGGGTAGTGCGGGGTGGATCATGGAACAGCGGCGCTGGCGAGTTGCGTTCTGCTCAGCGTTTACCCCGCAAACCCAGCCATCAGGACACTATGACTGGATTTCGGGTGGTGATGGAAGAATAAACGACTAAACCTGCCCCTGTTTTTCCGAGATGTTCAAACTTTAATGCGGCGATTAACCAGGATGGTGGCGCTGCCCTCGACCACAACTTTGTCCCGCACCGTGCAAGTAGTGTTCATGATGATTCGCCGCCGTTCCGGGATGATTTCCTGAATGGTGCAGATGGCGGTTACCGTATCGCCGATGCGCACCGGAGCTTTGAAGCGCAGTTGCTGATCCGCATAAATGCAGCCAGGGCCAGGCAGCCGGGTGCCTAATACGCAGGAAATGAGTCCCGCGCTGAACATGCCGTGGACGATGCGGGTTTCAAACGGGGTTTGCGCCGCGAATACCTCGTTGCAATGCACCGGGTTGTTGTCTCCGGTCAATCCCGCAAACATGACCACATCCGTTTCGGTCACTGTTTTGGCATGAGAGGCGCTCATGCCGACCTCCAGATCCTCCAGATAATAACCGTGAATGCTGTCGTTATAGCCTTCGTGAGTTGAGTACATAAGTGACTCCGTGTGGTGAGTGGATTGGGGCGGATAGACTACACCCGCATCAGGCTGACTGCCGGATTCTGGAATAAAGCCTGCTTTTTACGGTTGAACCAGATCGCAGACGGCTCTTGGTCTTGATCAATGATCCGGTGAGGGAGTTGGTTTTATACAACCTCCAAGTCGAGCATTGTCCGGGATTGATGGGGCTTGGCAAATGCAAGGCGCATCGCCCAGGACAATATCCCCAACATTTTGGATAACCGTTGTGCCGGAAGATGACGGCGAATGTTGTTCAGAAAGTAACCCTTAGCCCAAAATTCAGGTTTTGGTGCGGTAAAAATTATGGCGGCTGGGTTGATTCTTTGGAAGCCGGACACTCTTCACGTTTCAACCGAATAATGAAGCCAGGCTTATATTCAATAGGTTGCTTTCCATAGCGGTTCGGCGAGGTTGGGCGCCATGAAAAGGGTGAAAACCATAATGAAAACATTTGTCAGCTATTGTCACGAACAGGGGAAATGGGTCTGGGAGAGGCTCGTGCCCTGTTTGAAAGCAGGCGGCGCGGAAGTGTTGATCGACCGGGAACGGTTTGAACTGGGCAAGGCAATAGTTGGACAAATGGACGCCCTTCAGGATCAAGCTGATAAGCATTTACTGGTATTGTCGGACGATTATTTGAAAAGCGATTACTGTTGCCACGAAATGGATCGAGCCATTGCTCTCGACCCCGATTTCAAATCAGGTATTGTCATTCCCGTGTTGCGTGGCGCTTGCACACTCCCGCCCTCGATTAAAACGCCGAATCCGCTTTATGCGGATTTGTGCGACGACAGCAATTCTGATCCGTGGACTCAAATACTCCAGCAATGTAACGCGACCGGATTGGGAACAACCGCTCCGGCCTGGTTGACAGCGCGGGATGATTTGGCGCGGTATCTGGAACGAAATCAATCGGCGAATCTGGTGGTTGGTAATGGGGTGAATTGGCGAGCCTTGCTGGAACACCTTGTCAACGATTATCCGTTGGGCTTGGCGCCGGTGGATTTGCAAGACCCCGATACTACATCCCGCCGGGGCTTGCTGTCTGCGATAGCCAAGGCTTTGGGAGAACGGGTTTCACTGGCGGACAAGCCACGAGATTTAGCCGACTTCAAAGCGCTGCTGGCGACTCGTTCCAATACCCGGATTGCCTTGACGCATTTCGATCTGGCGCCTCATCGCGATTATTACGATGTCGACCTGTTCGCCGCTTTGCGCTACTTGATGATGGACATGCGCAAGTTGACGTTGCTGGTGCAATCGCGCACTCGGTTCGCTGCGCTGTTACCCAAGGAGAACCCGCTTTCTGACATTGACATCAAAACGGTCGAACTGCGGGCGCGGCCATGACACCGTTGCCGTTAGAACAAATCGGGCTGCACTGGCGGCACCATCGCTCGGCGTTGTGGTGGCTGGGGATTTTGTATCGGCGGCCTCAGCAACTTCAAAAGGCGCTGGAAGCATTTTCAAAGCTTCAAGCCCTGTGGGCGGGCGGTGTGCTTTATTTTCATGCGCTTCCCTGCATCATGATTCTGAGCATTATTGGCCGCTTAGTGTTATTCGGTGTCTTGGGCTTGGAATTGCGAGAACCAACGCCAACTGAATGGTCAACACTCGTTCTAGTGCATGGCGCATTACTCATCTGGAGGATTGCCTTCGGGATTGCCGGAGGGATTGCCTTCGGGATTGCCTTCGGGATTGCCTTCGAGATTGCCTTCGGGATTGCTAGCTTGCGCGCCTATTACCATCCGTTTTGTTTATTATTCACTTGGCCTGCAGTAAAAGGTCGCTGGTATCCCTGGCATCCGGTCGCATGGGATGATCTTTGTGCATTGCCGTTTCCTGGTTTGGATCGTCTGCTAGTGGCGTATGCCGACCATGCTCCAAGCGCGGCGCAGACCGAAATCGAACGCCTCATTGATCACTACCCCATCCAGCGCATGGCGGCTTTACGCGCTAAGACACGGCTGATTGCCCGTGCCTCTGCTCAAGAAGGGAATCTGTCCCTGCTGGACGCTCAAGTTGCCCAGATCCCGGAGGGAGATCGGGATTTTCTCGCTTCGACACCAAAAATTCGAGAAGCCGTCAACGATATTTGCCAGTTGCAAAAGCGTTTGGATACCCTGAATCGCCCGTTTCTAAGTGAACCAACTGCCGCGCTGCTGGTTGAGAAGATCAGGAATTTCCAAAGCCAGGTCGCCGGATTTCCCGAACCGCTGGCCAGTGAATTTCGCCAGGCAGCCAGTCAATGGCTGGTCATCGCTGAGCGTCAGCACCGGCAGATTCAGGCGGTATTGACCAAGGAACCCACTCCAACGGTATTTCGGGCTGGCGATCCGGTGGATCGAACTCAGGAAGCCTTTATCTTGCGGGAAAGCGTACTTGGCGATCTGGATCGTCAACTGACCCTCGGCACCGGCTGTCCCGGTTTGATCCTGTACGGTCGTCGGCGCATGGGCAAATCTACCTTGCTGCGCAACCTCGAAGGCTTTTTACCGACCACCGTGCAGGTCGCTATCGTCTCCATGCAGGACCCAAACGCTTTTTCCTCGCAGGCCGATTTTCTGAGCGAGATGGCGCGGCAAGCGTTACAGGCTATCCAGCTTGAGCAAGGCCGTACTGGGTCAGTTTCGACGCTGAAAGATTTTTTTCAACTGCTTGCCGACTGCAACGCAGGTCTGGCTCAGTCGGATCGACGACTGTTGCTGGCTATAGACGAATACGAAAATATGGATCGCAAATTAGCCCAAGGCGTGTTCAGCGAAGATTTGCTGTCCACAATGCGCGAATCCATCCAAACCCATCGGCGGATCACCTGGATTTTCGCGGGCAGCCACGCCATCACTGAGTTAAAACACGCGCCTTGGTCATCCTATCTGGTGAGTGCCCGCACCTTGGAAGTGCCGCCCTTCACCGCAGCGGAAACCCGTCTCCTGCTGACTGAACCCTTGCGATATTCATCGCTATGGCAGGATAACGACTCGAAACGACCACGGTTTAGTCCCGATTTCTGGGGTCATGGCGGGATCGAACGCATCCACGCTGAAGCGGGCGGCTGGCCGCACTTGGTGCAACTGCTGGCTGAAACCACGGTGGATTTGTGTAATGACCGTGATCAAAGCCAAGCCGATCAGACACTATTGGAACAGGCCATCAACAAGGCTATCGTGGCGGGAGACACGGTATTGTCGCAACTGATGCAACCTGAAGATGCCGCACCGTGCGAATGGGAGTATCTGCGCGGCTTTCGCACCCGCGACGAGCAACCGCCGCCGGACGACGAAGCGGTTTATCAAGCTTTACGACGGCGCTTGTTGGTTACGGAAGATAGCGGTCAGTGGCGATTGCGCGTACCGCTTATGCAACGCTGGTTGCGGGAACGTGGATAAACCCAGGAATGTTGAGCTTGAATCTCAGTGAGGCTACTTGAATCAAAGGGCGGTGAAACGCATAAGCGAATTCTCACCTCCCATAGTATCAATCGGACTAATAAAGCGGAGATTTGAAAATGTGCCAATGTTTTATCATTCCGAAAGACGTTCTTGAACGCTTTGCCAAGGACGAAACTCTGCCGGACGCCGAACGTAAGAGACTGTACAAGAAGTAATCTATTGATTTTTATGATACTAATTTGTGAGATTTAGGTATGATTTGGCGATTATTATAATCTTAAAAGTTTGATGGCGCAGAACAACTCATCAAAACTGGCTGCAAAACAAAAACACTAATTGATTTGCTTGGAGTTTAGGGAGCGGCTAAATCAATCCAGATTTTAATTTGGTGGAATTCCACCAAATTAAAATTGACACAGGACTGAATATTTTTGTTATTTCTGCTAAAAAATGGATACAGCGCACCAACGGTATCGGGTTGGTTGCTAAGGCTGGGCGCTACGGCGACACCTTCGCACACAGGGACATCGCTTTTGAGTTCGGTTCTTGGCTGAGTCCAGAATTCAAGCTCTACCTTATCAAGAAATTCCAACGTCTTAAGGAACAGGAGATACAAACCGGAAAACTGGAATGGAACATCCGCAGGTCGTTGACCAAATCTCAGTATCGTATTCACACGGACGCTATCAAGAAATATCTGATTCCACCACAAGTTTCCAAGGAACAAGCCGGTTATATCTACGCATCCGAAGCCGATTTGCTCAATATGGATGGCTTTGTTCGGAAAAACAGCGAAAGAATGGCGCATAGAAAATCCAGACAAAGAAAGGAATATCCGAAATTACGCAACAGTAGAGCAATTAGTTGTCCTTGCGAGTTTTGAAAGCCAAAATGCACTCCTCATTGAACAGCAAAGAAGCTCAACTGATCGGTTATCTATTCTTGGTAGTCCTGAAAAATGTAGTGATTTGTAGTGAAAATATCAGTATTTATAATAAGATGAGCAAAAGACCACTACCAAATGCAGCATTACCCTATTCTGAACACTTTAGCAATAAAACAGATGCGGTCTCTTGTGAACAATGCCGCCATTAAAAAGCTTGGCGATAAGCCTTTGTTGGATAATGATCAGCTTAACTCTGCGCTGCACCCGAACCCTTCGGGTCGGATGAATAAGGTGGTTCTCTGAAAGACCCTGAAGCGGGACCGAGTGGCGATGTTCTTTGCCAAAGCCGCTTGAGGGCATTGCTAAACGCGGCAATGAGTATCTGAGACGGTTTTTCCTTCATAACCCACGCACAGCCAGCCTATCCTCGGTTTCTGAACAACCCATCTGTCCCTGCAAGAGCGCAATAATCCATAAATTGACGTTATGCGTCCCGAAACTGCCGAACTCCCTCATCCCCTGCGCTACGGCTACACCACCGGAGCTTGTGCGACTGCGGCCAGCGCGCCGCCGCGCATCGGCTGCTGACGGGCGTGGAATCCGATCAGAGTGAAATCACCCTGCCGCGTGGGCAACAGGTGTTATTCCCGTTGGAATACTGCCGGTTGACTGCAACGGGAGCCGAAACCGCCGTGATCAAGGATGCCGGCGATGATCCCGATGTCACCCACGGTGCTTTGATTATGGCTGCGGTGAAGCTCGACGCCGCGCCGGGAGTGCGCTTTCACGCCGGTTCAGGCGTCGGAACCGTGACTCGGCCCGGCTTGCCGATCCCGATGGGCGAACCGCGATCAATCCCACCCCGCGCCGGATGATCACCGAACATCTGCAAAAGCTGGCGGGTCAATCCGGCTACGACGGCGGCTTTGAAGTCACCATCAGCATCGAAAATGGCGCGGAACTGGCGCTGAAAACGCTGAATCCGCGCCTCGGCATCATCGGCGGGCTGTCCATTCTAGGCAGCACCGGCATCGTTCGGCCCTTTTCCTGCTCGGCCTACATCGCTTCCATTCAGCAGGCGATTGACGTAGCCCGCGCCAATGGTCTGCATCACATCGCCGCCTGCACCGGCGCGACTAGCGAGCAAACCATGCGGACTCAGTATCAATTGCCTGATATGGCGCTGATTGAAATGGGCGATTTTGCCGGAGCGGTGTTGAAGCATCTGCGGCGAACACCGATTGCTCAACTCAGTCTGGCGGGAGGTTTTGGCAAGATCAGCAAACTGGCGGCGGGTCATCTCGATCTGCACAGCCGCAATTCCAGCATTGATCTGGTGCTGCTGGCGGTGGAAGCAGCGGCGTTGGGCGCGGATGCCGCTTTGCAGGCGGCGATGCAAAGCGCCAACACCAGTCAACGGGCGCTGGCCTTGGCTCACGCTGCCGGGTTGCCGCTGGGCGACCGGATTTGCGGCATGGCGCGGGATCAGGCCCGCGCCATTCTGCCGCCTGAAGTAGCGGTAGAAATTTGGGCGACAGATCGCGAAGGCCGTCCAGTGGGTCATGCCGGTTTCGTTTGAAGGGACGCAAGATGCGGATTCTGATTCTGGGCGGCATTGGTGAAGCGCAAAAGCTGGCGCGGATGCTGGCGAATGCGCATGAAGTGATTTACAGCGTGGCGGGCAAGGGCCGCATTCCAGATCTGCCGTGTCAGGTGCGATGCGGCGGGTTTGGCGGCGCGGAAGGACTGGCCGCGTTTCTGCGTGAAAATCAAATTGAACGGCTGATTGACGCCACTCATCCCTACGCCGCGCAAATCAGCCGAAACGCAGCCCAGGCGGCGCAATGGGCAAACATTGAACTTTGGGCTTATCGGCGGCCGCCGTGGCGACCCGAACCGGGCGACGATTGGCGGATGGTCGCTGACTGGGCCGAACTTCTGCTGGCGTTGCGCCCCTTCCAGCGCCCCTTTTTCACTATCGGGCTGGAACCGTTGCGCCATAGCGCCGAAATCCCGCCAGAGCAGCATTGGCTAGTGCGTTGTCTGGCAGCGGAACCTTGCCCGTCCGCCCGATTGACTCTGTTATGCGCGGTCGGGCCATTTGCGCTGGAACAGGAATTAGCCTTATTGCGGGATTACCGGATTGATGTGCTGGTCGCCAAGAACAGTGGCGGCGAAGCGGTCGAAGCTAAACTGGCGGCGGCGCGGTTAACTGGAATTCCGGTGGTGATGCTGGAACGGCCGGCTTTGCCTGTTGCGGATCAGGAATTTTCAGACTTACCGGCTTTCTGTTGCAGCAATTTCGGTTGAAACATCGGCAGGCGCAGCGGGCGATTTATTTCGGACTGAGGTTTTGCTCAGAATTCACCGGCGGATTGAGGCTCTCAGTCACAATAATTGCTTGTTGCGCCTGGCGGCTGTCGGCCTGACCAATAAACGGTCGGTTCACATTCAAGCTCATCTCTCCGCCATGCGCATTCGCTGGACACGGCGCCGCTGATAGAAAATCCGCCCGTTTTGTTTCAACGCACTTGTTCGCCGCCAGTGCGGGCGTCGCGAACAGACTCAACAGCATGATCCAGTATCGATAGTTCATGGCATTCACCTTTTCTGAATAATCTGATCTCGTCTGAATAATCTGATCTCGCGCCATTCTAAAGCAGGCAGACCGATCAACGGTGATTCGCCATGAAAAGTAATAAGCAACGTCGTCAGGAAATAAAAGCGCAACGACTGCGGCGGGCTGAACGGCAAGCGCGCCGTGTTAACGTCAGACCGGTAGACCGCCCACCGGGGGTTGAACCGGTTACGCCCGCGCTGCTAAAGCCAAACAACAGCTATGGCATCCCGGATTTCGTCCAGCGCGGCTATTACCAGGATCGCCCGTTTCGCTGCAAGGACTGCGGGAAAGAAGAACTCTGGACCGCGGCGCAACAGCGCTGGTGGTATGAAACTGCGCAGGGCGATGTTTGGGCTGTCGCGGTGCGCTGTCGTCCTTGCCGCCAGCAGGAGCGGATGCGTAAGGGCGAAGCGCGGCGCATTCACCTGGAAGGGCTGGCGGCAAAGCAAAACCGCACTATGCTATCCAAGGCATGAATAGCGGCGGATGTCGGGCGCTGCCGCCAGTAACGGCAGCGCCTGGCTTAGCGCGGCTTGCAAATGAGGGGTCGCCAAGTGGGCATCCAGGGCTGCGGCATCCGCCCATTCTTCACAAAAGTAAAATCCGCAGGATCATTCTGATTTTGCAGCAGGATATAGCGCAGGCAACCGGCTTCCCGGCGAGTAGGCTCCAGCAAGCCAGATAGCAGATTGCGAAGCGCATCCACGGTATCCGGGCGGGCAGTAATGTGGGCGACTACATGAAGAGTTTGATTCATGACGGAGATTCCAGAGTCACGGTTAGCGATTCCGGCAGATGCAGCCGGTTTATCGCATTCATTGTAGCGCCGCCTTCAACTTTCTGATGGATGGCTGCAACCGCCACCCGATTGCCACACCAGTTTCAAGATCAGGACTTTCGCTCAATCCGTTCGCCCTGAGCTTGTCGAAGGGCATTCATGGGTAAAAATCGGGGTTCGACAGGCTCACCCCGAACGGTTTTTGTAATCGAAGCGAAAGTCCTGAAGATATTGATGTCATCAGAAAATCATGATTTTTTAGGCCAACAGAGTGTTTAATAGTGGATAGAAATAACAACAGATTCAAGGTCGGCCACTGTGCGGCGCCTCCTTAAACAAACGATACAATGAACAAGCTTGGCTGATGCGGCGCCCCTCTTTCCAAGGTTCCGCGCATGGTCTACAGTTGAAACTGTTACGCGATCAATCTCATTGACCCGCGCCCAAGAGTAACCCCACGTTATGGCTACCAACCCCAGCAATACCCTCGCTCAACCTCAGCTCCAGCCTGGCGGCCAATTGATCGGATTGGCCCGTCAGTTGGTGCTAAATCATCTGATTGACGAAGCCGCCGCGATCAAGGCCCTGGAACAATCGCGCAAGGATAACGTGCCGTTTGTTGCTCATCTGGTTGAGAACAAGCTGGCGCGCGATAAGGATATCGCCCGTGTCGCTTCACGCAGCTTCAATCTGCCGCTGTTCGATCTGTCGGCTCTTGAGATTGATCCGGCAGTCGTTCGTCTGGTTGATGAAAAGCTGATCCGTCAGCACCATGCCCTGCCTTTGTACAAACGAGGACGACGGCTGTTTGTTGGCGTCATCGATCCCACCAATCAGCGAGCGCTGGAAGACATCAAGTTCCAGACCCGGCTGGATATAGAACCCGTCATCGTCAGTGAAGGCCAAATCGCCAAGGCGCTCGATCAATCGCTCGACCAGCAGTCGTCAGGGATGGTGGACAGCGAGATTGGCGATCTTGATTTCAGCACCGAGACCGACGGCGGCCCCAAGATCGAAACCCTGACCGGTTCGGATGCCGACGACGCGCCGGTGGTGCGCTTTATCAATCAAGTGATTCTGCAAGCCGTAAATCGCGGCGCATCGGATATCCACTTTGAGCCTTACGAAAAAATGTACCGAGTGCGGTTGCGTCAGGACGGCATGCTGGACGAAATCTTCAAGCCGCCGGTGTCAATGGCGCCGCGCCTGGCGGCCCGCCTGAAAATTATGGCGCAGCTCGACATTGCCGAACGCCGTGTGCCGCAGGATGGACGCATCAAGCTCTATCTGACCAAGCAGCGCGCCATTGACTTTCGTGTCAACACCATGCCGACCTTGTGGGGCGAAAAAGTGGTCATGCGGCTGCTCGATCCCACCAGCGCCCAGATGGGGATTGAAGCGCTGGGTTATGAAGACAACCAGAAGGAACTGTTTCTCAACGCGATTCATAAACCGCAGGGCTTGGTGCTGGTGACCGGCCCCACCGGCAGCGGCAAAACCGTGTCGCTGTACACCGCGCTCAATATCCTGAACACCGCTGATGTCAATATTTCCACTGCTGAGGATCCGGTGGAAATCAACCTCCCTGGCATCAATCAGGTCAATGTCAACATCAAAGTCGGAATGACCTTTGCTAACGCCTTGCGCGCTTTCCTGCGGCAAGACCCGGATATCATCATGGTCGGCGAAATTCGTGACATTGAAACCGCCGAAATCGCCATCAAGGCCGCGCAAACCGGCCACATGGTGTTGTCTACCCTGCACACTAACAGCGCACCGCAAACCCTGAGCCGTCTGGTCAATATGGGCATCGCGTCCTACAATATTGCATCCAGCGTCACCCTGATTATTGCCCAGCGGTTAGGACGGCGTCTGTGCCAACACTGTAAGGAAGAAGTTCAGATTCCACCGGAGGAACTGATCAAGCAGGGCTTTCGCAAGGAAGAGTTAAAGGATTTGATCATTTACAAAGCCGTTGGCTGCGACCAGTGCAGTGGTAAAGGCTACAAAGGTCGGGTCGGCATTTATGAAGTGATGCCCATTTCTGATGAGATTGGACGCATCATTATGGCGGGCGGCAACGCCATCCAAATCGCCGATCAGGCGCGCAAGGACGGGATCAATGATTTGCGCCGATCAGGTTTGAACAAGGTTCGCATGGGCCTGACCAGCCTGGAAGAAGTCAACCGAGTGACCACCGAGTAACGGATCATGGCTATAACACCGACACTGGCTAAAAAGACACCAACCCTGGCGAAGCCTAAGCGAAAGGAAGAGGAACCCACCTTCAAGTGGGAGGGCACTGACAAGCGGGGTAATCGGGGTCAAGGGCGAATTGCGCGGACCCAATCAGAACGCTATCAAGTCAGAACTGCGCCGACAGGGCATTCTACCGTTGCGGGTGAATAAAAAATCCAAGCCGTTAATGGATTTTGGCGGCAATATTGAACCCAAGGATCTCATGCTGTTCACTCGCCAGCTCTGCACCATGTTGACGTGCGGCATCGCGGTGGTGCAAGCGCTGGACATGGTTGGGAATAGCAACCGCAAGCCCAAGGTTAAAGAACTCATTCTCGATATTAAGGCCGATGTCGAAAGCGGCACCGCTTTTTCCCAGGCGCTGTCCAAACATCATGTTCATTTCGACGATCTCTATTGCAGCCTGGTGAGCGCTGGCGAAGAAGCCGGTGTGCTGGAAACCCTGCTCGACAAGATCGCCACCTATCTGGAAAAAGCCGAAGCGCTCAAGGCCAAGATCAAGAAAGCCCTGACCTACCCGATCATCGTGCTGATTTTCGCTTTTGTCGTCACTGCCGTTCTGCTGATCTTTGTGCTGCCGACATTCGAGGATTTGTTCAAGGGGTTTGGCGCCGAACTACCGGCCTTGACCCGGTGGGTGATCGATCTTTCCAAAGTTTTCCAAGAGTATTGGTATCTCATCTTTGGAGTGCCTGTTGCGGCAGTCATGGGGTTCATGGAAGTGCGCAAACGCTCGCGAACCTTCTATCAAATGCTGGATCGCTGGGTTCTGCAAATCCCCATATTTGGCGATCTGATTGCGACGTCGGCGAATGCCCGCTTCGCCCGCACCCTGTCCACTCTGTTTAATGGTGGCGTCCCGCTGGTGGATTCCTTACTCAATGTGGCGGGCGCAACGGGTAACTACGTCTACGAAAAAGCCGTACTTGATATGCGCGAAGCCGTCTCTATCGGCCAGCAATTAAACTTTGCGATGCGCCAGAGCAATCTGTTCCCGGACATGGTGGTGCAGATGGTGGCTATCGGCGAGGAAGCGGGTTCGCTGGGCGACATGCTGGCCAGGGTAGCCGATTTCTACGAAGCCGAAGTGGATGACAAGGTCGATAAGCTGACCGCCATGATTGAACCACTGCTGATGGCGTTTCTGGCGGGGGTAGTGGGCACCTTGGTGGTCGCCATGTACCTGCCTATCTTCAAGCTGGCTGCAGCGGTCTGACGGCGATCCCCCTCATGGCTGTATTGGAATTGCTGGCGGCTTCGCCGTCCTTGTTCACCCTGTTGTCCATAGTATTCGGACTGATGGTCGGCAGTTTTCTTAACGTCGTCGTCTATCGCCTGCCGCTCATGATGGAGCATGAATGGCGGGCGCAATGCGCTGAACTGCTGGGTCAGGCGAGTGCGGATCAAGACCGTCCGCCACTGACGCTGTGGGGGCCGCGCTCGCAATGTCCCAGTTGCGGCCATCTGATTGAGGCAGTTGAAAATATCCCATTACTAAGCTATCTCTTGCAACGTGGGCGCTGCGCCCATTGCAGCGCCGAAATTGGTCTTCAGTATCCGCTGGTGGAAGCCGTGAGCGGCATTCTGGCGGGTATCGTCGCCTGGAAATTTGGATTTGGCTGGCCAACGCTGGCGGCGCTGGTTTTCACCTGGACTTTGCTGGCGGCCAGCGCCATCGATATGCGCCATCAACTGCTGCCGGATCATTTGACCTTACCCTTGTTATGGCTGGGGTTGTTTGCCGCCCTGTTTGGCCTGTTTGCCGACTTGTCCAGCGCCGTGATCGGCGCGATGGCCGGTTACTTAAGCCTGTGGTCGGTCTATCACCTGTTCAGGCTACTGACCGGCAAGGAAGGGATGGGACATGGCGACTTCAAGCTGCTGGCGGCTTTGGGCGCATGGACCGGTTGGCAATATCTGCTCACCATTATCCTGCTGTCATCGCTGGTTGGGGCGATCTTTGGACTGGCGCTGATTGTCCTGGGTGGCCAGGATCGGCGCGTCCCCATGCCGTTTGGACCGTTTCTGGCGGCGGCGGGCTGGATCGCGCTGCTGTGGGGCGAGGCAATTAACCAAACCTATTTAAATGGCATGGGGTGGTGACTGTGCGGGTTATTGGCCTGACCGGCGGCATCGGCAGCGGTAAAACCGCCGTCAGCGACCGTTTCGCCCAGCGCGGAGTCCCAGTGGTTGACACCGATCAACTGGCCCGCGAACTGGTGGAGCCAAGTCAACCGGCACTGGCGGAAATCGTGGCGTATTTCGGCTTGGACTGTCTGGATGATTACGGGCAACTTCATCGCGCCCGGTTGCGGGAGCGGGTGTTTGCTGACTCGACCGGGCGCCGAAGGCTAGAAGCGATTCTGCACCCGCGTATCCGCAAGCTGTCGCAGGAGCGGATTGCTGCGCTCACCGCACCGTACTGTCTGGCGGTGATTCCGCTGCTGGCGGAAACTGGCATGACCGATTGGCTGGATCGGATTCTGGTGGTCGACGTTCCCGAAGCCGAGCAAATCCGCCGGGTAATGGCGCGAGATCAGATTGATGAAATCCAGGCCCGGCGTATTTTGGCCGCCCAGGCCAGTCGCGCTCAGCGGTTGGCGCTGGCCGATGATGTGATTGAAAATATTGGCGATCTGGAGCAACTGGATCGCCAAATCGCCACTTTGCACCAGCGCTATTTAATCTGGGCTGCCGCTCGGTCGGCTTAACTTCCGCCTGGCGGGAATCCCATCAGAGGGTTCTTCAGCCGGGTTGCTCCTGTCGTCCCCGTGAGGTGTTCCGTGTCTCAAGCGGTCTGCTACGAACAACCACTCAATGAACGCATCCGCGCTGTGTTGCGTTTGGAGTTTCTGTTTGAGCAGGTTGAACAGGCTACGGCCAGCGTTTCGATCTGGGATAGCCGGATGGCGCTGCAAGGATTGTTCGATATTTTCGATCTGACCGGACGCAATGAATTCAAGGGCGAGTTGCTCAAGGAACTGGAGCGGCAAACCGCAACTTTGGGACGACTACGGCAAACGCCCGGCGTTCACGCCGTTACTCTCGACCAGATTCTGGCCAGAATCGCCCAGGTGACCCGCCGCATTCATCACGATCTGGATAATCCGACGATGGACGCCGTGCGGCAAACCGATTTCCTCAGCGCCATTCACAAGCGGGTTCACATTCCGGGCGGAGCCTGCCGGTTTGATCTGCCCGCGCTGCATCACTGGCTGCAACAGGAGGGCGCGGTGCGCAATCGGCATTTATGCGAATGGCTGGAACCGTTTGCGCCGATGCGGGAAGCCGTGACCCTCATTCTCCAACTGATCCGCGACAGCGCCACCCTTCAGCCGGAAACTGCGGTGCGCGGATTTTTTCAGCGTGGGCTGGACAATACAGTCTCAACTCAACTGATTCGGGTCCTGCTACCACCCGGTCATAGCGCTTTTCCCGAAATCAGCGCCAGCCGTCATCGCTTCGCTATTCATTTTTTGGAGCAGTCAACGCCCAACTGCCGGGCTGCTCAAAGCACCGCCGATATTTCCTTTGATCTGGCCTGCTGCGTAATTTGATCCGGCTCCTGGCGCAGGCGGCGATAATCGGCGCGTCGGCGGCGGGAAAGGTAAAATTCCCCAGCTTCTCCGGCAGCACCCAGGCCAGTGGCTGCCCTTCCCGTCCATGCGGATCGCCGCGCCATGCCGTTACTCGCCATACCTCCAGCAGCACCGTTTTATCAGTATAGGCATGGCGAATCTGCAACCACGGTTCAGCCGTCTGCACGATAATGCCAATCTCTTCATGCAGTTCGCGGCGCAGCGCCGCCTCCACGGTTTCCGCCGCTTCCACCTTGCCGCCGGGAAATTCCCACAAGCCGCCCTGATGAGCATGATCCGGGCGGCGGGCGATCAGAATGGCGCCATTGGCATCGCGGATGATCCCGACCGCAACCGGCGTCGCAGGCGATTCGGCGCTCACGTCCGGTACTCGGCATTGATCCGCACATAATCGAATGACAGGTCCGTCGTCCATATTTTCGTCATGGCCTCGCCCCGACCCAGTTCCACCCGCACCGTAATCTCAGATTGCTGCATGACCTGTTGCCCTTGCGCTTCGGTGTATGCAGGATCGCGCCCGCCCGCCCGGACAATGCAAATCTCATCCAGATAAATCGCCACCCGTTCCAGCGCCAAATCCGCCAGTCCGGCCCGACCCACGGCGGCCAGAATCCGACCCCAGTTGGGATCGGAGGCGAAAAACGCGGTTTTGACCAGCGGTGAATGGGCAATGGCATAGGCGACCTGACGGCATTCGGCTACATCGCGGCCGCCCTCAACCCGCACGGTGATGAACTTGGTCGCGCCTTCGCCGTCGCGATGATGCCTTGGGCCAATTCGGAGCAGACTTCGGATACAGCGGCGGCGAAGATTTCATGATCGAAACCGACTGCCGGTACGGCTACCCCAGCCTGTCCAGTGGCCAGCAGAATGCAGGAATCGTTGGTCGAGGTATCGCCATCCACGGTAATGGCGTTGAAGGAAACAGCGACAGCAGCGGCCAAAATCGGCTGTAACACCGCTTCATCTACGGTGGCGTCAGTCGCGATAAAGGCCAGCAGAGTCGCCATATCCGGGCAAATCATCCCCGCGCCCTTGGCGATGCCGGTAATGGTCACTTCAGCGCCCGCCAGCGTGATGCGCCGCGATGCCCATTTAGGCCGGGTGTCGGTGGTCATGATGCCGTGAGCGGCGTCGCTCCAGCCGTCAGGCTGCAACGCCGCCAGCGCCGCTGGCAATCCGGTCAGCAACCGATAGAGCGGCAGCGGCTCGCCGATCACGCCGGTGGAAAATGGCGACACTTGTTCCGGTCGACAGCCGACCTGTTCGGCCAGGGCGCGACAGCTTGCGGCGGCGTCCAGCAGACCTTGTTGACCGGTGCCGGCGTTGGCGTTGCCGGTGTTGATCAACAGATAGCGTGGCGGCGCAGCAGCCAGATGGGTTCGCGCCAGAGTCACCGGCGCGGCGCAAAAGGCGTTGCGGGTGAACACCGCCGCAGCGCGGGTTCCCTCTGCCGCCTCGATAATCACCAGATCGCGGCGATTGGGGTATTTGATGCCAGCGCAGCTTGCGCCCAGGCGGATGCCAGCGACAGTCAATGGGTTCATGCGCATCTCCGGTTTAGTCCAGTTGCCCGTGACAGTGCTTGTATTTTTTGCCGGAGCCGCAAGGACACGGTTCATTGCGCCCGACTTTGCGACCTTCGCGCACAAAAGGCTCCTGAGTATGGTGAACCTCAATTCCAGAGCCATCAGCTTCGCCTTCGCTGGTTGTGTGCTCAGTCAAGGCGGTCATTGCCGCATGTTCAAAGTGCATTGCCGCTGGCGCGGGAGGACGCGGCGCGGGAATCGGTTCCGGCTCGGTCTGGAGCTGCGCCCGCGCCAGAAATCCGACCGCTTCCTGATGAATGCGCTGGATCAATGATTTGAACATGTCGAAGGCTTCGCGCTTGTATTCCTGCTTGGGATTTTTCTGGGCATAACCGCGCAGGTGAATGCCCTGACGCAGGTAGTCCATCGCCGCCAGATGTTCACGCCAGTGCCCGTCCAGGACTTGCAACAGCACTGCTCTCTCGAACTGCCGCATCCAGGTCGCCCCGGCCAATTCCTCCTTTTGCGCGTAAGTCTGTTCCAGTGCGGCGTGAATCCGTTCGCGCAGCGGCTCTTCGTGCAGTTCGTGATCAGCGTCCAGCCAAGCGCGAATCGGCAGCGATAAACCGAACTCGCGATCCAGCGCCTCCTCCAGTTCCGCCACTTTCCACTGTTCCTCCAGGCTGCCCGGCGGTAGGTACGGATCAATCACCTGTTTCAGCACATCGGCGCGCATTTCCTTCAGCGTTTCTGACACATCTTCGGCTTCCATCAAATCATTGCGCCAACCGTACATGACCTTGCGCTGATCGTTAGCTACATCGTCGAATTCCAGCAGGTTCTTGCGGATATCGAAGTTGTGCGCTTCCACCTTGCGCTGGGCGTTCTCAATCGCCTTGGTGACCCAGGGATGTTCTATCGCCTCGCCTTTTTCCATGCCCAGCTTCTGCATCAGCCCGGCCACCCGCTCCGAGGCGAAAATGCGCAGCAGGTTGTCTTCCAGCGACAGATAGAAGCGGCTGGAACCGGGATCGCCCTGCCGCCCGGAGCGCCCGCGCAACTGGTTGTCAATTCGGCGCGATTCATGGCGTTCGGTGCCAATCACATGCAGACCGCCCGCCGCCACTACCTGCTTATGCCGCACCTCCACGCCAACGAACGGCTTCGCGGTCAGCATCGCTGGCATCAGCCGACAGCGCCTTCAACTCGGCTTGCAAATTACCGCCCAAGACTATGTCGGTGCCGCGTCCAGCCATGTTGGTGGCAATCGTCACCGCGCCGGGTCGGCCGGCCTGGGCGATGATTTCGGCCTCTCGCTCGTGCTGCTTGGCGTTGAGGACTTCATGGGGAATCTTGTCCTTTTCCAGCAACTTGGCCAGCAATTCCGAAACTTCAATCGAAGTGGTGCCGACCAGGGTCGGCTGACCGCGCTTGCGGCAGTCGCGGATGTCGTCCAGCACCGCCTCGAATTTTTCCGGCGGGGTGAGAAACACCAAATCGCCCATATCCTTGCGGATCATCGGCAGATGCGTCGGCGCCACCAGCACTTCCAGCCCATAAATCTGCTGGAATTCGAAGGCTTCCGTATCGGCAGTGCCGGTCATCCCGGCCAATTTTTGATACAAACGGAAATAGTTCTGGAAGGTAATTGAGGCCAGGGTCTGGTTTTCAGCCTGAATCGGCACTCCCTCCTTGGCTTCAATGGCCTGATGCAGCCCATCCGACCAGCGCCGTCCCGGCATGGTGCGCCCGGTGAACTCATCCACGATGATAATTTCGTCTTTGCGAACGATGTATTCCACATCGCGGTGAAACAGAGCATGCGCCCGCAGACAGGCGTTCAGATGATGAAACACGCCCAGATTGGCGGCGTCGTACAGACTCTCGCTGGCCCGCAGTAAACCGGCTTCCAGCAATAAATCTTCGACATGTTCATGCCCCTGTTCAGTCAGATAAACCTGCTTGGCTTTCTCGTCCACCCAGTAATCGCCGGAACCTTCTTCTTCCTTGGCTTGCCGGATCAATTGCGGCGCAATCTCGTTGACCCGGCGGTAGAGTTCCGAACTTTCCTCAGCGGGACCGGAGATGATTAGCGGGGTGCGCGCTTCGTCAATCAGGATCGAATCCACCTCGTCCACCAGCGCGTAATACAGCGGTCGCTGCACCTTCTGATCCAGGGCGAAGGCCATGTTGTCGCGCAGATAGTCAAAACCGTATTCGTTATTGGTGCCATAGGTGATGTCGGCATTGTAGGCGGCGCGTTTTTCATCGGGACTCATCCCGGCAATCACCACGCCGACGCTCATTCCCAAAAACCGGTAAATCTGCCCCATCCAGTCGGCGTCGCGCTGCGCCAGATAGTCATTGACCGTGACCACATGAACGCCTTTGCCGGTCAGTGCGTTGAGATAAACCGGCAAGGTCGCCACCAGAGTTTTGCCTTCGCCGGTGCGCATTTCGGCGATTTTGCCTTCGTGCAGCACAATGCCGCCGATAAGCTGCACGTCAAAATGGCGCATTTGCAGGGTGCGTTTGCCCGCTTCGCGCACCACCGCAAAGGCTTCCGGCAATAGCG
>JAAUTD010000194.1 GCA_012031845.1 Synechococcaceae cyanobacterium SM1_2_3 | reverse complement strand
GCGCCGTTCGAGCGTGACGGCCAACGCTATGTGCTGATTGACACCGCCGGCGTGCGCCGCCGCGCCCGGATCAGCGAAGCGGTCGAAAAATTCAGCGTGATCAAGGCGCTGCAAGCGATGGAACAAGCCCATGTCATCGTGCTGGTGCTGGACGCCCGCCAGGGCATCAGCGATCAGGACGCCAGTCTGCTGGGTCTGGTGCTGGACAGCGGGCGGGCGCTGGTGGTGGCGGTCAACAAATGGGATCACCTCGATCCAGACACTCGCGCCAAAGTAAAAAGCGAGATTGACCGGCGGTTGGGCTTTGTTGATTTCGCCAAAAGTCACTTTATTTCGGCTCTGCACGGCACCGGCGTTGGGGAGATGCTGGCTTCAGTCCGGCAGGCTTACGCCGCTTCCACCCGCAAGCTGTCCACCCCGGAACTGACTCGCATCCTGGAAGACGCGCTGGCCGCGCATCAGCCGCCGCTGGTGCATGGGCACAGCATCAAGCTGCGCTACGCTCATCAGGGCGGCCAGAATCCGCCCCTGATCATCATTCATGGCAACCGCATCGAGCATGTGCCCGATGCCTATCGGCGCTATCTGATCGGGGTCTATCGCAAGCGGCTGGAATTGTGGGGAACGCCGATCCGGGTGGAATTCCGGGGCGGCGAAAATCCCTACCACACGTCTGAAGCGGCAAGAAACGCCCGGCCAAAAGGCGGCGAGCGCAAATTCGGCAAGCGGTAAATATTCCAGCAAGACTTTCGCTTCTGGATTAAGACCCGTTCGGGGTGAGCCTGTCGAACCCCATTTTTTACCGATGAATGCCCTTCGACCGCTGAGCTTGTCGAAGCGTCAGGGTGAACGGATGGAGCGAAAGTCCTGTCCAGATTTCCGTAGCCGGTCGTGCGGGGCAAGTTGCCCACTGCAAGAGGTAAAGATTTCTCTGATTTCTTTTCGCAGACGGAGTGAAACGCGGATGAGCGTGAGCAGGATCGTTGGAGATTCCGAACGCTGGCGCAGCGGCCAATGGGCAACGCTGGCGCTGAGCCTTTTGGTGGCGGGCGCATTCCCCGCCATCGCGCCCGCCGCCCAATGCCGGACGCAAAGTGGCCCAGGGCAAACCGCCCTAATCGAGCTGTACACCTCCGAAGGGTGCAGCAGTTGCCCGCCAGCGGATCGCTGGCTGGCCGATCTGGCCGCGGAACCGGCCCTGCACGACAAGGCCGTGCTGCTGGCGCTGCATGTGGATTATTGGGACAACCTGGGGTGGCGCGACCGCTTCGCCCAACCTGATTTTAGCGCCCGGCAACGCAACCTCGTTGCCGCGCAAGGCAGCACAACCGTCTTTACTCCACAAGTGATGGTCAACGGCCGCACCACGCTGGAATTGGATCGGGACACGGCCTTTCGCCAGCGGATCGCCGCGATCAACGCCCGGCCCGCCGCTGCGGATCTTACCCTGGAATTGATCCCGGCTTCCGAGTCCTGGCGAGTTCAGGTTCAAGGCCGGTTGCAATCTCATTTACCGGCTGCCCACGCGGGCGTATTCGTGGCTTTGTATCAGAATGGCTTGTCCAGCCAGATCACCGCCGGTGAGAATGCGGCGCGGCGACTCCGACACGAGCGGTAACCCGGACATTGATTGGACCGTTGCCAGTGGCGGCGGATGGCCGCTTTGCCCATGAGCAGCAGCTCCGCCTGCCAGAGGGTGTTGACTCCCGCGATCTGGGCGTCGCCGCGTTCGTCCAGGATCAAACCAACGGCCAAGTGTGGCAAGCGCAGGCGTTAGCCGCTTGCCACGAGTAGCTTCCCCTCACTGGGATTGATCAGTTCTCCCAGGCTCGTCGCAGCGCCTGCGCCTCTTCGCGTAGTTGCTGCCGTCGGGCTTGAGCCTCTGCCAGGTGCGCGCGGCGCGAACTCCCCTCCTGCTCCTCGCAGGTACGGAATTCCTGCCGGGTTGATGCGGCCAGGATACATTTATCCGCCGTTTGCAGGATGCGAATACGTTCTTGATGACTCCAACTCTCGACAGCGCGGAACTGCTCAAACAGTTTTTTCCCCTTTTCGCGTGGGGAACCCGCCTCGTAACCGGATTCCGCCGCCACTCCAGTAGATGCCATTGCTATCAGGATCGCGGCGGAGAGGTTTCGGATGATCAGATTCATGAAACGACCCTCGGCGCGTAGTTATTGGTCAAACGTAATCGTACTGGTGCGGCTTCGAGCATCTTCGGTGGGTGGGGTTACCGTCACCGTGCGGGTCGCCGAATGATCTTCGTGAGTGACGGAAACGTCCCGCCCATAGGTCTGCCCGGCTGCCGTGGTCCCGGTTCCGGAGCGGTTCCAACCGTTTGCAGTTCGAGTGGCGGTGGACTGAACGGCGGCGGTGTCGCCGTTGGCCCGGGTCACAGTCCCTGACTGTGAGATGCCGCCTTCGCATCGCGCTGGCGAGTTCCAGCATAGGAACGGGTCTGTCCGCCAAAACCGGTGCGCGTTCCGCTGACGCTGCGGCCCCCATCGGCCTCACGGGTTGAAGTCCATGATCGTGATGCTGTGCTTCCGTCCGCCCGGGTTACGGAACGATTGCCGGATGCCATGCCGGTTTCCCGATCCCAGCGCCGTTGAAGTTGAGCGTTTCCGCTGCCATTCTGGCCCTGCCATTGGACGTCGCGCTGCGTGGAACCGCGTTCCCGGTGAATCTGTTGCTGGAAGCTGCCTGATCCGCCACGGGAACCTTGATAACTTCCCTGCCGGTGAAAGTCGCGGGCTTCGACAGATATGGCGATGGCCAGACCTGTTGCACACAGCAGGGCGATCAATATCTTTGCTTGAATCATCACGTTCTCCTACGTCTGTTCGATCAAAATCGAAAAAGGGGTTATGCACTCCCAAGAACGTGTGAAGAAAGAACCGGTTGACACGGCGCGGCTTTTCGCCGTCGCGCTGCAAACAAGGCTTCCTGCGGTTGCAGGTGGGCCAAAATCAAGCGGGTAAAGCGGTGGGCGAAAATTCTTAAACAGTTGCTTGATCAACCAGTTGGAAGCCGGTTTTACGATTGTGGAAACACGAAAGCCATGTCGCGATCCAGCGCAACCCGCACCGAATCGCCGGATTTGAGCCGACTGGCCCCGGCCATCCGCGCCTGAAGCGCACCGTCATAACCGCTGGCGGCATCAAACTGAAACTGGATCAGGCTGGTTGCGCCCAGCAGTTGCACCGCGGTCACAATGGCGTGAGGCGGCTCAGCGGCGGCGGACGCCCGTTCCAGCTTCAAACCCTCTGGCCGGATCAGCAGATCCACCACGGTATCGTCCGCCAAACCGGGCGCGGCCAATGCGCCGAACGGCGTCATCACCTGCTCCTGCTGGGCCAGACCGGAAAGCCGGTTCACCTCGCCGAAAAAGGCGGCGACCCGTGGATGGTTCGGGGCAAAGTACAAATCCAGCGCCGCGCCGATTTGCAGAATCCGGCCCTGATCCATCAAGGCGATCTGATCGCCCATGATCAGCGCCTCTTCGGGATCGTGGGTGACCAGCAATGCGGTCGCGCCAATCTCCCGCAGCACCCGCAACACTTCCGCCCGCACCTGCTGGCGCAACTGGCTGTCCAGATTGGAAAATGGCTCGTCCAGCAGCAACACCGCCGGACGCGGAGCCAGGGCGCGGGCCAGCGCGATTCGCTGCTGTTCGCCGCCGGACAGCATGTGCGGATACGCCTGCCGCCGCTCCCACAGATCAACCCGCCGCAACCACGCTTCAGTCTGCATCCGCCGTTCACCGGCGCGTAAATGCGTCAGGCCAAAGCCGACGTTATCGGCCACCGTCAGGTGGGGAAACAGGGCGTAATCCTGAAACAGCAGCCCGACTCCGCGCTGTTCCGGCGGGACGAAACCGCCATCGCCGGTCATCAGCCGTCCCGCCAGCAGCACCCGTCCCGCCTGTGGCTGTTCCAGCCCCGCCGCGATCCGCAGCGCCGTGGTTTTGCCGCAACCGGACGGCCCCAGCAAACATAAAATCTGTCCGGGCTGAATCTGGAAGGAAATCTGGCGCAGCACGGCCTGCGCACCGTAGGCGTGTTCAACGCCCAGCAACTCCAGGGCGGGCGGCTTCATTCGGGCGGATGTCCGGGCCGCGACCGGGCAATCGCCCGGCACAGCACCATCACCGGCAGCAATCCGGCCAGCACGATCACCATCGCTGGGCCAGCCGCGCCGTCGAGCCGTTCAGTGGAGGCCAGTTGAAAGGCTTCCACCGCCAGGGTGTCAAAATTAAACGGGCGCAAAATCATGGTGGCGGGCAATTCCTTCATCACGTCAACGAACACCAGCAGCCCGGCGCTCAATACGCTGCCCCGCAGCAGCGGCAAATGGATCACTCTCAGAATACGGCGCGGGGTCGCGCCCAGGGTGCGGGCCACATCCTCAAAACTGGGGCGAATTTTGCGGAATCCGGCTTCCAGCGGGGTATAGCCCACCGCGAAAAAGCGCACCGCGCAGCCATAAATTACCGCGAACAGGGTTCCCGACAACAGCAGGCCGGTGGACCGGCCCAAAACCGGATTCAACACATCACTCAATAACTGATCAACAAATCCCAGCGCGAACAGCAAGCCGACCGCGATCACGATGCCCGGCGTGGCGTAGCCCAGCAACGCCAGCCGCATCAGCAAGCGGCCCAGCGGATGGCTCTCCCGGCGCACGCTGTAAACCGCCAGCAGCGCCACGCTCACCACAATCGCGCTGGTGAATACGCTCAGGGTGACGGTGTTCAGCGTCAGTTGCCCCAGCCGCGCCCACGACAACGCCTCCTCGGCCTGCCAGGCCATGCGGGCCAGCACCGCAACGGGCAATCCAAAGCCTGCGATCAGCGGCAACAGACAAAACAGCACCGCCAGCGCCGCCCAGCCGCCGCGCAAGGCGATGGTCGGTAATGGCCGATAGCGGGCGGAGGTGTGGCTATAACGGCGGCGGCCTTCATTGAACCGTTCCAGCATCAGCAGCGCAAACACAAAAGTCAGCAGCACCGACGCCAGTTGCGCCGCCGCCGCTGGATTGCCGTAGGAAAACCAGGTGCGATAAATGCCGGTAGTGAAGGTGTTCACCTCGAAATAGGCCACTGCGCCAAAATCAGCCAGACTTTCCATCAGCACGAATAGCGCGCCGGCCACAATCGCGGGCCGCGCCAGCGGCAAGCCAACCCGCCAGAACATCGCCCACGGGGTGCAACCCAGGGTGCGGCTGACTTCCAGCGCACACACCGACTGCGCCAGAAACGCTGACCGCGCCGCGACGTAGACATAGGGATACAGGGCCATGCTCAGCACGAACACCGCGCCGCCGGGCGAGTGGATGTTGGGAAACCAGTAATCCCGCCAGCCCCAGCCGGTCATCGCCCGCATGGCCGATTGCACCGGGCCGACGAACTGCAACCAGTCGGTATAGGCATAGGCCAGCACGTAGGCCGGCATGGTCAGCGGCAGCACCAGCAGCCACTCAAACAGCGAGTGTCCGGGAAACCGGTACATTGTCGCCAGCCAGGCGCAGCCGACGCCGATCACCAGGGTCAATGCGCCGACGCCCAAAGTCACGATCAGGGTGTTGACCAGATATTCGCTCAGCCGGGTCTGCGCCAGATGCGACCATAGCCCTTCAGTCGGCGTAGCGACATGGCTCAGCACGGCGAACAGCGGGGCGATCACCAGCAGCACCAGCAGCGCCGACAGGCCGAATCCCTGGGGCAGCATCACTGTCGCCCGCCAGCCAGAAATGAAACGGCCTCCCCAGGTTGGGGAGGCCACAACTGCGTCCGTCATCCGCGTCTTATTTCCAGCCCGCCCGATCCATGATCTTGGCGGCTTCAATGCTGTTGGCGGCGTAGGTCGCGGCATTCAGGGTGTCCTGCTTGAACCCGCCAAAGCTGGCGAGGATGGGATGCGGCTTCATGGCCGGATTGACCGGGTATTCAAAATTGACATCGGCGAAATAGCGCTGGCCGTCGGTCGCCAGATATTCGATCAGCTTGATCGCATTCTCGCGATGCGGCGCGTGCTTGGCGACACCCGCGCCGCTGATGTTGACATGAGTCCCACGATCCTTCTGATTAGGGAAGAATGCCGCGACTTTTTGAGCCACCGCCTGATCTTCCGGCTTGCTGGACGCGATCAATTTGCCCAGATAGTAGGTGTTAGCCAGGGCGATGCCACCCTGACCAGCGGCCACCGCTTTAATTTGATCAGTGTCGCCGCCTTCGGGCGGACGGGCGAAATTGGCAACCAGTCCCTTGGCCCAGGCTTCGGTTTTTTCCGGGCCGTTGGCGGCGAGGATCGAACCGACCAGGCTCAGGGTGTAGCTGTTGTTGCTGCTGCGGGTCAGGATTTGGCCCTTGAACTGCGGCTCGGCCAGCGCCTCGTAGGTGCTGAGTTGCGCCGGGTTAATCCGGCCCTTGGCGTAAACCAGCACCCGCGCCCGCACCGCCAGGCCATACCATAAACCGTCAGGATGGCGCAGATGGGCGGGAATGGCTTTTTCCAGCACGGCTGTGGACACCGGCTGGAGCAGATTTTCGGTCGCCACCTGCGCCAGCCGTCCCGCATCCACCGTAATCAACACATCAGCCGGACTTTTGGCGCCTTCGCTGGTCAAGCGTTGCATTAATTCTTCGTGCTTGCCTTCCACCACGTTGACCTGAATGCCGGTGGCCTTGGTAAAGGCTTCGTAAAGCTGCTTATCGCTGGCGTAATGCCGCGAGTTATAAATGTTGACGACTTCCTGGGCGCTGGCGCTGGTCGCGCACAGGGCCAACAGGAATGCGAAGAGTGATTTTTGGGCCATTTTGTACTCAGCCTTGGTTGGATGGAGTTTAGGCTATCATTTGATAACAGTTCTCAAATAATGTCATCAAGCACTGCGCTTTACAAGGCTGTACAGCAACCAGGCAACCTTTGCTGCTTCATTCGGCCTGCTGAAACATGTTTTGTCGCCGGATAGTAGTCGCCCTGCCGAATCCGTGATGGTTCAACAGCGTCTCCCGTTGCGGCCACGCGCTGAACTCGGCGGCGGGCAACGGTCGGCTGAACCAGTAGCCCTGGGCCAGATCGCAGCCCTGGTCGAGCAGAATCCGCCGCTGCTCATCGGTCCCACCCCTTCGGCGATCACCTTGAGTCCCAGGCCGTGGCCCAGGGTGACAATGGTGGCGGCCAGAATCTGATCATCGGGGTGACCCGCAGCCTCAACGCACAGGGCAACCTCAACCATACCAATGCCACATCAGACCACCGTCTCGTGTGAGTAGATGTATGTTTCTAAACAGGACTTTCGCCTTTCCGTCATTCCCGCGT
>JAAUTD010000193.1 GCA_012031845.1 Synechococcaceae cyanobacterium SM1_2_3 | reverse complement strand
TAGGACTGGACGAATTCACCCCGCATGAACACGACAAGACCGGGCCATGCGGCCCCGGTCATGAGCGGTGCGGCCGGGTGTGGCTGTTTGTGTTCGCCATCGCTTTGCACAATCTGCCGGAAGGCATGGCGATTGGGGTGAGTTTCGCCCAAGGCGATTTGACGGTTGGCCTGCCGCTGACTACCGCCATCGCGCTTCAGGATATTCCCGAAGGCTTGGCGGTGGCGCTGGCCTTGCGCGGCGCTGGGTTTACCCCAATGACGGCGGTGCTGGTTGCAGCGGGCAGCGGTTTATTGGAACCGCTGGGCGCATTGCTCGGCGTGGGACTGTCCAGCGGCTTCGCGGTGGCTTACCCCGTTGGGCTGGGCTTGGCGGCGGGGGCTATGATCTTCGTGGTCTCGCATGAGGTGATCCCGGAAACCCACCGCAACGGTCACCAGACCCCGGCGACTTTGGGGCTGATGGCGGGGTTCGCGTTGATGATGGTGCTGGATACGACCTTGGGCTGAAGCGGGTCGTTATCCAGGCGCATTCTGCTGACTCCCGGCCTGTTGAGTTTCATCGCGTCCGGGGTCGCCTCTTAAGCAAAAAATGTTCCAAGTTTCTTGTGTTGCTGCCGAAGCCAGTCCCACGGTTCGTAATTTTGAAACGCCGTGAAAGCGAGATTTTTCATTTTGAACAGGCTGGGAAGTTTTCAGGGAGACAATATTTTATAATTATTTGTTTTAATTATATTTCGTGATTAGTAGTCAAGCTGGCGCGGGAAATGCTGACAGGCATCGGGACGATGATTCCGAAACTTTAATCGCCTGACCCACACCTTGCCGCCGCCCGATGATGACCAATCTCCCTGTTTTACCCGTAGCCCGTTATCGTCTGACCTTCCGCGCCGCCAGCAGCTTGCGCTTGCCGCCTTATGCCGGTTCCGCCTGGCGCGGCGCCTTTGGTCATGCCCTCAAACGCCTGGCCTGTGTCACCCGTGAGCCGACCTGCCCGCCGTGTCTGCTCTATCGCAGTTGCATCTATCCCTATCTGTTTGAGACGCCGCCGGACCCCGGCATCGGCAAACTCACCCGTTACACCGCTGCCCCTCATCCTTTCGTGCTAATTCCCGATGAACGCGGCGGCCATATCGAGGCTGACGAAAAGCTGAACCTGAATCTGAACCTGTTCGGCCACGGCAACCGTTACCTGCCTCATGTCATTTATGCCCTGAGCCAAGCCGGACAACGGGGTTTAACCCAGGATCGCGGAACGCTGGAACTGGAGCAGGTCACGCAGGCGGATGGCGACGACTGGCGTCTGGTTACGCGCCCGAGTCAGGACTTTGGCGGCGCTGCCCGCCGCCATTCCCGCTACGCCGCCCTGCCCGGAACGACTGACGCTGCGTCTGATCACGCCATTGCGGCTGAATCATGAGGAGCGGCTGGTTTCCCAGGATCGGTTTCGGTTTCATCTGCTGTTTTCGAGCCTGCTGCGCCGAATTTCGCTGCTAATGGCTTTTCACACCGATCAAACGCTGGAAACCGATTTTATTGGATTGACCCAAGCCGCTCAGGCCATTGTCCTGGATCGCATCCGCTTGCGTTGGCGAGACTGGGCGAGGTTTTCCTCCCGGCAGGATGCGTTGATCAAAATGGGCGGACTGGTCGGCGAAATCGAACTGGATGGGGCCGGACAGGAACCGTTCTGGCCGTATCTGTGGCTGGGGCAATGGACCCATGTCGGCAAAGGCGCGGTGATGGGGCTGGGTCGCTACCAGATTAGTGCGCCATGACTGGCAAGCTTGCCAGTCCAGCTTTCCATCGGCGCCGGGTTTATCGTGACCAGACCTGAATTCACCAAGGTCTGATCGCCATGAACCCGCAACAGTATCCCCGCCGCATCCTGCTGTGTGTCGCCGGGCTGTCGCCGCAAATCGTCACGGAAACGCTATATGCCCTGGCGGTGATCGGGGAGCCGCGCTTTGTCCCGACTGAAATTCATCTGCTGACGACCGCTGATGGCGCGGAACGGGCGCGGCTGACCCTGCTCAGCGACGATCCCGGCTGGTTCCTGCGGCTGCGCCAGGACTATGGCCTGCCGGAAATCCGCTTCACCCTCGACACCCTTCACATTCTCCGATCCGCCGACGGCCGTTTGCTCAACGATATTCGCCAACTGGCGGATAACGAGGCCATTGCCGACGCGATTACCGCCACCGTGCGCGATCTGACCGCTGATCCGCACTGCGCCGTTCATGCGTCTATTGCCGGTGGGCGCAAGACAATGGGTTTTTATCTCGGTTACGCGCTGTCGCTGTTTGGCCGCCCGCAAGACCGGTTGTCGCATGTGCTGGTGTCCAGCCCCTACGAATCCAACCCGGATTTCTTCTACCCGACTCCGCTGGAACGGGTCATCTACACCGCTGACCGCAAGCCGCTGGACGCCAGCGCCGCCACGGTCATGTTGGCTGAGATTCCGTTCGTTCGCATGCGCGATGGTTTACAGGAGACGCTGCTGGAACCGGGCGCCAGTTTTAGCGCAGTGGTGGCTCAGGCGCAGCGCAATCTGGCCGCGCCGCGACTGATCCTTGATCCGGCGGCCTGCCGGGCGCAGTGCGGGGAGACCGAAGTGCGACTGAGCCGGATCAGTTTCGCCTGGCTGGCGTGGTTCGCTCGCCGCAAGCTGGCCGGGTTGCCTCCTTTGCACTGGAAGCGGATTGATGCGCCCGAACTGGAGGCGTTTCTGCATGAATATCAGACGGCGCTGAATGATCCACTGGCCGATAACGACCATCCGCTCATTGTTGCCCGGCGTGAGGGAGGCATTGCCAAGGATTTCTTCGACGAGCGCACCAGCAAATTGAAAAAGGAATTGCGCAAGGCGTTGGGAAGCATCGCAGCACTGCATTACAGCGTAATGCGGCAGGGAAACGAAAAACTGGCCGGTTACGCCCTGGCGCTAAAGCCGGAACAGATTCGGTTTGTGGGTCAGGAAGATGAAGACGGCAAGCTGGTTGATCAAGACAAGTCTGGATTCTGCTAATCAAGATAACACTTAATAATTAAAAATAGGTAAACCCCCGGCTCTGCCGGGGGACAGTAACAGTTTGACAGTTCCGGGAGTCGTCCCCCAATGGATGTGCGGTGATCCGCTAAAGCACATTAATCAGGGTCTTCCCCTTAGTTTTAGCAAGGCTTTATAAAGTTGATGAAGTATTTGATCCTGTTCAGGTTAATAGTGGACAGTGTTCCTATCGATCGGTGTTGGTATTTAAAGAAGGCATAGGTTGCAAGTACAGATTTTAACCAGAAAAGATGAGTTGCATCGGTTTGGTTTCTGCACTGAGGCACCACCTTTAGGTGGTTCCTAAAGCGGGGCCGCGTGAGCGACCCCGCAGCCGCTTTGAGCGGCTCATGAACGAAAGCCCCCGGCTCTGCCGGGGGATGGTTACTATCGGAGCCTGCAATGAATACACATGACCATATAGTGTTAGGCGCATTGTTTCACGACATTGGTAAATTCTGGGAACGCGCTGATTGCTTAGGAGAATACCGCAAAGATGATTCGCAAAAGCAATTGGATTGTCCTTGGCATCGAGATGGCTACTGGAGCCATCTCCATGTTCTTAATACACGCCGCTTCTGTGAACATCTTGCAGAACAGATTCCTTTTCTTAAACCTGAATCAGGCGGGACTACGGATCACTGGATCAATCTGGCTGTTCATCACCATATTGCCTCATCGCCATTGGAAAAACTCGTGGAAGCTGCAGATCATTTTGCCAGTGCCGAGCGGGAACGAGGTAATTTCTACACACGCGATATTCATCGCCTAACCCGGATGGAAGCCTTGTTGGAGCGAGTTAGAATTGATGTAAACGGTAAAACTCGATCAACAAGCTATCGTCTGCCGCTGGCATCATTGAGTCTTAATGCCGAGGATCTTTTTCCAAAACCGGTGGAAAATTTTCCCAGCCAATGATTCGGGAAAAGACCGATTATGGAGATACTTGGCTGAGTTCTGCGCCGCTGAGTCTTGAATATACTGAATTAGCCAATGGATTTCTTGATGCAATTTCCAGGATGCCAATTTACGGTAATGAAACATCGGCGGCGAAGCGTGGAGTTATCAGTACCTTGCTTGGGCAAATGGAGCGGTTTCTTCATTGCGTTCCAGCGGCAACCAATATCATTCATCCTGATATTTCGCTATTCGATCATTTGCGAGTGACCGCCGCTATTGCTGAAGGTTTGTATTTGCACCACGAAGCCAACGGAACATTAAATCAGCCCCAGTTATTTAAGGAACTAAATATACCTAAATGGCGGCTAGTTTGCGGTGATTTCTCCGGTATTCAGGATTTTATCTATAACATTACCAGCGCAGGAGCAGCGCGAGGATTACGCGGACGATCTTTCTATATCCAATTGCTATGCGATGGCGTCTCCGAGTTTATATTGCGTCAGTTGGGTCTGTATCCAACTGCGCGAATTTATTCGTCGGGTGGAAAATTTTATCTATTGCTACCTGATTGTCTGGAAGAGCAGTTGCGTCATGAAGTTGCCGAAATTAATCGGGTGCTACTGGTGACATTCCAAGGCAAGGTATTTCTAGGGATAGGGATTGCGCCAGTATGCGCTCGTGATTTTGGCAGCGAGTCCAAGAATGAAGCCGCTATTAAAAAGAAGGTCGCATTCATCATATGGGGTCGCGCTGGCAGGAAGCCAATGAAGCGTTGATGCGCGACCGATTGCAACGCTTCCGGCCTGTTGCTGAACGTGATATTGCATTCTTTGCAGCACAAGACCTGCATCCGGGAAAAAATTGCAGCGTCTGTGGCCGTGATGATGCGAATGCCGCCATTCGTCAGTTAGACAACCGCTCATGTTTGTAGTCAGTGCCACGAATTGCAGGAGATTGGTAAAGGGTTAAATGATGCCAATTATCTATTTTGGGTATGGGGTGACGATAGATCAACTGTGGCGGAACTGGCAAAGCAAAATCGTCCTTTTCACCTGCCTGGATTGCCTTGTCAATGTTTTCTTTTAGAAAAAATTCCATATTTTAGTGAGTTGCGGTATCTGGAAAATAGCCGACTGGAAACCATCAATACTATTTCCGCTCCTGATGGCAACCAAAATGGTTATGCCTGCGGTTTTCGCCTGGTTGGCAAGTGGGACCGTGAAAAAGACTCCGGTGATTGGGATTTTGAAGATTTTTCCGAACAAGCTGTCGGTATTAATCGCCTCGGCGTATTGCGAATGGATGTAGATAATCTGGGAGAAATTTTCATTCGTGGACTTCGATTTCCCGGTGTGACTGGCGCAGAAAAGGAGATGGGATCGCTATCGCGAGTAGCGACGCTATCCCGGCAATTGAACTGGTTTTTTGCAGGCCATCTCAGTCAATTACTGAAGCCGTTTGAGCGGGTGCAGACTATTTATGCCGGTGGCGATGATCTGTTTTTAATTGGTTCTTGGGATGAATTACCCCAGGTTACCAATATGATCCGCAGTCGTTTCCGTGACTATTGCGCTGGTAATCCGAATTTCACTCTGTCGGGCGGCATTGCTGTGGTTCGCGGCAAATATCCGATTTCGCGGGCGGCAGAATTAGCCGGTGAGGCCGAATCCGCAGCCAAGGGTTTGAAACGCGACACTGGACGCAAAAAAGATGCGCTGAGTTTTCTGGATACCGTCGTGGGTTGGGAAGAGTTTCCAAGGGCGGATGAACTACGAATGCACATTCAAAATATTATTGACCTGACCAATAACCGAGCAATTCTAAACCGGTTACGATCCGTGATATTAACCGTACAGGAATACGAAAGACGATTATGCCAATCTCGGTTTTCGACTAAGGATTTGCATGAGTTGGCTCATTGGCAGAAATGGCGCTGGCAACTGGTTTATAACCTGACCCGCATGAAGCGCCGCGATGCTGGCCCAGAACTGAACACTGAACTTGATGAATTGATGACCGCCATTCTTGAAACCCGCGCCCAAACTGGCCGACCCGTGTTGAACTGGTTGCAACTACCAACGCGATGGGCAGAACTTTTAACCCGGAGAACACATGAATGAATCTTCCTGAACCAGTAGTGATTAAAACATTTATTACCGATGACGCCACTGCAAAAGCAATGGTGGAATTCGCCGATCAATTAGGCCGACATCTGAAGGAGAAAAAGGTGACAACCAGCCAGATTCGCAATGCCTACGGCAACATGAAGAAGCTGGAAATGGCCGACTGGCAAGAAAGCCGCACACTGCGTGAGGTGTTATTGCTGAAACCACGCTTGGCTTATGCTGCTAGACGGCAGAGGAATAATAACGATCAGGAGGGACTGCAAAGTCTGAAAACAACAATGGACAGCGCCATTGATGCAGTGACCACTGAAGAACAATTCAAACGCTTCTGTCAGTTCTTCGAGGCGATTATTGCTTACCACAAGGCAGCCGGAGGAGATTAATCATGGGTGAACATCATAGTAACCGTCCGATTCAATGCAAGATTTTTATTCGCGGCTGCTTGTTTGCGCTAACTGGCCTGCACATTGGCGGAAACTCGGTTGGAATGGCCATTGGCGGGGCTGATGCCGTGGTGGTGCGTAATCCACTGAATAATGAGCCGTATATCCCTGGTTCTTCATTGCGCGGCAAGATGCGCTCGCTATTGGAACGAGTGCGCGGTCAGGAAGGGATCAATAAAAATCCCGAAGGCGGCTATTCAGTAGGCAGGAATGGCGCTTTGGCCGGAAAGGATGCTTCGACTGTTCTGGGCAAGTTGTTTGGCGCTGTCCTTGTCCAAACGGGCAGGGTCAAAAATCAACTCCTCAATGGTGGCAATTTTGCCCTCATTTTTTGCTTCCTGAATGGCTTGGTCAGCGCGTCTCCAGTACCGATTCAAATGGCGGCGGTGAATCACCCCGCTTTCTGAGGCTTTGACAAGCATCACAACGTGTTCGCTGCCAATATTAGGTTTTTTCTTTTGCATAGTTCCTCACAACACCCGTAACATATGGATGTTTTGTAGTATTTTAACGGATTATTTCCTTCATGCCTCGTAAAATATAAGTAGAATTATCAGTGAGAGACCTAACATGCAGGATTTACTCGAATTTTTCAACACCCGTACCGAGTCGATGGTCACTTTTTTAGAAACACTTGTTCGTTATGAATCACCCTCAAAAGAAAAGCACCTTGTAGACATTCTCAGTAACTATTTACATCAAATCTTACAGGAACTTGGCGCAGATGTCACTGTATATCCGCGTGAGAAAGTCGGTAACATCCACCTCGCCAAGTGGCATTCGCAGGCACAAGGCCAGCCTATCTTAATCCTTGCTCACCTTGATACG
>JAAUTD010000192.1 GCA_012031845.1 Synechococcaceae cyanobacterium SM1_2_3 | reverse complement strand
CAATCAAGTCACGCGCAAGCTCTTGGCTCATACCGTCGGCGTTTGGCTTAACCTCCGCCAAGGTCGCGAGCCTCTCGACTTGGACGGCTTGCTGACCGTTTAACCGGATAAAGTTGCACATCGCGTTATATTATAATAAACTAATATGTTTTAACAAGTGATAATTTTGTCTTTCTGCGCTGTAGAACCAGCATCTTGCCCGTTACAACCGGTGCTGGAGGCGTGCGCTACATCCCAAAGCGAACATATCCCGCCGGTGAATGCGATTGTTTCTTGATGCGGCGCAAAAAACCAATAAATGGTCATAGGCGTGTATCGTTTGCCGCGTTATTCTTTCGCGTCTTGGACGGCATGAGTTCTCCGCAGGCGTGTTCTGTGGGGCTGGGAACGGGCTTTTTTCAACACTTAGGAAATATATGGCCAAGAAGATCATCCTCACCGTTATCGGCGTGCTGGCTCTCGTGGGACTGCTGGCCGGGACTAAAATTCTTCAATTCCAGACCATGTTCGCGGCGGGAGCCAATTTCGCGCCGCAGCCGGAAACCGTCACCACCGCCGAAGTAAAACTGGATCGCTGGCAACCGACCTCAGCGCCATCGGGTCGATCACGGCGGTGCAGGGGGTCATGGTCAGCGCCGAAATTTCTGGCACAGTCAAACAGATCGCCTTTGAATCCGGGGCCACGGTGAAAGCCGGTGAATTGCTGGTGGAACTGGATAGCGCCATTGAACAGGCGCAACTGCGTTCCGCCGCCGCCGCCGCCGATCTGGCCCGCGCCAATCTGGATCGCGCCCGTGATCTGCGTGCCCGGAATCTCACGTCCGCCGCCGATTTCGACGCCGCCGAGGCCCAGGCCAAACAGTCGGTTGCCCAAATGGACAATATCCGCGCCGCGATTGCCAAAAAAGATCATCCGCGCTCCGTTCAGCGGTCGGCTGGGCATTCGCCAAGTCAATCTCGGTCAGTTTCTCGACAACGGCGCGGCCATCGTCACCCTGCAATCGCTCGATCCGGTCTATGCCAATTTCGCGCTGCCGCAACGCTATCTTTCCCAACTGCGCAGCGGGATGACGGTGCGGATCGCCGCCGACGCCTTTCCCAAGCAGAGCTTTGACGGCCGGATCACCGCGATCAGCCCGGAAGTGGACAGTGTGCGCAATGTCCGGCTGCAAGCCACCTTGAAGAATGCCGACAATCACTTGCAACCGGGGATGTACGTCGAAGTTTCGGTCGTGCTGCCGGAAACCGAGTCGGTGCTGCTGATTCCGGCTACGGCGGTGCTGTACGCGCCCTATGGCGATTCGGTGTTCGTGCTGGAAGATAAAAAGGATGAAAAAACCGGCCAGACCGGCAAGGTGTTGAATCAGAAATTTGTGCGGCTGGGCGCGGCTCGTGGCGATTTCGTCGTGGTCGCTTCCGGCCTCGAAGCCGGGCAAACCCTGGTCAGCACGGGCGTATTCAAACTGCGTAACGGCATGGGCGTCATCGTGGACAATAAACTGGCGCCGCAACCGCAACTCGCGCCAACGCCCGCCAATTCCTGACCTGGACGCCCGCCGCTTATGAAATCCTTCACTGATTTGTTCATCAGCCGACCGGTGCTGGCGATAGTGGTCAATCTGATCATCATCATCGCCGGGATTCAGGCCATTTTTACCCTGAACGTCCGCCAATACCCGCGCAGCGACAACGCCAGCGTCACCGTCACTACGGCCTATGTCGGAGCCAGCGCGGCGCTGGTGCGCGGCTTCATCACCACTCCGCTGGAACGGGCTATCGCTGCCGCCGACGGCATTGAATATCTGGAATCGCAAAGCGCCCAGGGACTATCCACCATTCGCGCCCGGCTGAAGCTGAACCAGGACGCCACCAAGGCGTTGGCCGAAATCGGCTCGAAAGTGGATCAGGTGCGCGGCGATCTGCCGCCGGAAGCCGAAGTGCCGGTGATCAATATCGAATCCGCCGATAGCGAATTCGCCTCGGCCTATCTTAGCTTCGGCTCCGACATTCTTCAGCAGAATGAAATTACCGATTATCTGACCCGGGTGGTGCAGCCGCGCCTGACTGCGATTACCGGGGTGCAGCGCGCCGACATTCTGGGCGCTCGCACTTTTGCGATGCGGGTCTGGCTCAAACCGGATCGGCTGGCTGCGCTCAACATCAGCCCGGTGCAGATTCGCCAGGCGCTGGCCGCCAACAATGTGCTGGCGGCGGTAGGCCAGACCAAGGGCGCACTGGTGCAGGTCAATCTGACCGCAAACACCGATCTGCAATCGGTGGAGGAATTCAAGAATCTGGTGGTGCTGGAGAAAGACGGCGCGCTAGTGCGCTTGAAAGATGTCGCCAACGTGGCGCTGGGCGCGGAAGACTACGAAACCGAGGTGCGCCTGTCCGGGCAGACCGCCGTGTTCATGGGCATTTATCCGCTGCCGAACGCCAACTCGATTGACGTGATCAAGCGGGTGCGGGAAGAAATGGCGCTGATCCAGAAGGCGCTGCCGACCGGCTTGCAGGCCCGCGTCGCCTATGACGCCACCGATTACATCAACAACGCGATTGTCGAGGTGGTAAAGACGCTGGCGGAAACCCTGTTGATCGTGGTGATCATCATCTTCCTGTTTCTGGGTTCGCTGCGCTCGGTGCTGGTGCCGGTCATCGCCATTCCGATTTCCTTGATCGGCGGCATTTTCCTGATGCAGTTGTTCGGCTTCAGCATCAACCTGTTGACGCTATTAGCCATCGTGCTGTCGGTCGGGCTGGTGGTGGATGATGCGATTGTGGTGGTGGAAAACGTCGAGCGCCATTTGCGCGAAGGCCAGAAACCGTTTGACGCCGCCATTCTTGGCGCACGGGAGTTAATCGGCCCGATCATCGCCATGACCGTGACCTTGATCGCGGTGTACGCCCCGATTGGCCTGCAAGGCGGACTGACCGGATCGCTGTTCCGCGAATTCGCCTTCACGCTGGCCGGCGCGGTGACTATCTCCGGCATCGTGGCGCTCACCCTGTCGCCGATGATGGCGTCGAAACTGCTGAGCGCCGAAGACGAGCAACACTGGTTGCCGGCCCATATCAACGCTGTGTTTGATCGCTTGAAGCGGTTCTACGGCTATCTGCTTGATGGAGCCTTGAGCGGGCGGCCAGCGGTTTATCTGGCGTGGGGCGCGCTGGCGCTGCTGGTGGCGCCGATGTGGATGTTTTCGGCGGAAGAACTGGCCCCCAGCGAAGATCAGGGGGTCATTTTCGGCATCGTGGACGCCGCCGCCAACGCCACGCTCGATCAGACCAGCACCTTTGCCGCCGCCGCTAATCAGGCGTTTCTGAGCGTGCCGGAAACCGAATTCACCTTTCAGGTGACGTTTGCCAACTCCGGCTTTAGCGGAATGGTGACCAAACCGTGGAGCCAGCGGGAGCGCAACGTGTTTCAAATCCTGCCGGAGATTCAGGGCAAGCTGCAACGCATCCCCGGTATTCAGATTTTCCCGGTGACGCCGCCGGCCCTGCCTGGCGGCGGCCAGTTTCCGGTCGAATTCGTGATTGCCTCGACCGCCGACAGTCGCGAAATTCTGGCGATTGCCGAACAGGTGCAACTGAAGGCTATCACCAGCGGCATGTTCGCTTTTCCGCCGATGATTGATGTCAAGTTCGATCAACCACAGTCGGAAGTGGTCGTTGATCGCGACAAGGTCGCCGCGCTCGGGCTGAATCTTCAGCAGGTCAGCGCCGATCTGGGCGCGGCGATAGGCGGCAATTATGTCAACCGCTTTAACATCGCCGGGCGCAGCTACAAGGTGATTCCGCAGGTGGAGCGGGTGGACCGGCTCAATCCCGATCAACTGGAGAATCTCTACGTCACCGGCCCGAACGGACAACTGGTCCCGCTGAGCGCGGTCGCCACCCTGCGGCAAAGCACCCAAGCCCGCTCACTGAACCGGTTCCAGCAGTTGAACGCGGTCAAGATCAGCGGCGTGGCGATTCGCCCGCTGGATCAGGCGTTGCGCTTTCTGGAAGACGAAGCCGCGAAGTTGATGCCGCAGGGCTATGTGATTGATTACACCGGCGAGTCGCGCCAGTTGCGGCTGGAAGGCGGCAACCGGTTTTTCGCCACGATGGGTCTGGCGATTGTGCTGATCTTTCTGGTGCTGGCGGCGCAGTTCAACAGCTTCCGCGATCCGCTGATCATCCTGCTGGGATCGGTGCCGCTGGCGCTGTTCGGCGCGCTGATCTTCTCCTTTTTGAAGATGCCGGACCCGAACACGCCGTTTCCGCTGACTGCGGGCTGGACGACGACGCTCAACATCTATTCCAAAGTGGGGCTGGTGACGCTGATCGGCCTGATCGCCAAGAATGGCATTTTGATCGTGGAGTTCGCCAACAAGCTTCAGCGCGAGGCGGGGTTATCCAAACTGGCGGCGGTGCATGAAGCCGCGCTGATTCGATTACGGCCGATTCTGATGACCAGCGCCGCCACCATTGCCGGTCACTTTCCGCTGGTGCTGGTGACGGGCGCGGGCGCGCCGCCCGGAATTCCATCGGCCTGGTGCTGGTCGGCGGCATGGCGGTGGGCACCCTGTTCACTCTCTTTGTAGTGCCCGCCCTGTATATGCTGCTGGCCAAGGATCACAGCCACGACCGGGAGACCGATCAGGCGGCGGCCACGGTGCAGGAAACGGCGTCGGCGCACGCTTGATAGCGTTGGAAAACCGTTGATCACAGGACTTTAGCTTCAGGTTAAAAAAACCGTTCGGGGTGAGCCTGTCGAACCCCGTATTTTTCCGATGAATACCCTTCGAGCGCTGAACTTGCCGAAGCGTCAGGGCGAATGGATGGGGCGAAAGTCCTGGATCAAAGGGCTATCCGTATTCCAATCGGCCGGCTCGGCGCTATCACCGAGTCGGCGGTTCCTGGACCATAGTCCCGGCGTCCGTCGTGACTGGCCATTCGTCCAGCGCGCTTTCCGGCACTTGCAACAGGCGGGCGTCGAACTGCACTTCGTATTGCACATCACCAGGCGTATCGCGCAACACCTTCAGCACCATGCCCTGCGCATCCGCCTTGACTAGAACTTGACCCTGAATGCCGAGCGCCAACCGCGCCCGCACCCGGTCGCCGCGCTCGAAGCGGCTGGGATTCCACGGCGCATCCGCCGGAATCAGTTCCTCGCCACGGCAACCGATAATGCGTCCGCCCGCCTCCAGAAAATGCACCGAGTAGATGATCTGATCTTGCAGAAACACCCCAATATCGCAGACGTAGCCGACGTGACCTCGCCGGATCAGCACATCGCCCCGGCTTGCGCCGGGATAAGTGCCATCATCGCGGACGGTGCGGATTATTCGCACCGCATCGCCGTCAGCAAAAATAGGTCTGGACATCAGGAATTCCGCCGAAGCGAATCCACCGAAATTCGGGTCTCCCCGCGCTTGAATACTGCAAACACTTTTTCGGTCTGCGGATCCGAATCCACAAAGTCCTGATACGCCCGGTTCAGGCAACCGGCGTAGCGTTCGGCTTCGGCGCTGGCGGACGCCGCCATCGGTTCCGCCGCCAGATAGTTGTGAAAGCGTTGCAGAATATGCAGGCGGCACACCCGCACCACGGCGGGATCGTAAGTAATGCCGAAGTGATCCAGAAAATCCTCGGCGGACACCAGATCGGCCAGGTCCAGCGATTGCGTAGCGTCAGTCATGGCGATAGCTCCTTCAGTTCAAATCAGTGGCGGATAAGCAGCGCCGGGCGACGCCGCCAGGGGATGATGCAACGCGGTCGCCGCGCAGACTTTTCGATAAAAATTTTCCAGTTCAACCGGTTCCGGCAGGCGCTTGCAACCGCTGACGAAGCTGCGAATCTGCTGGAGTATGGCGCTGGCCTGACGCGGGTTCAGGGCGATGCCGAGATCGCGATAGACCTTGATCACCGCCTGGGTGCCGGAGTGCTTGCCCAGCACCAGCCGATGGCTGCGACCCAGTTCCGCCGGGTCCACGCCCTGATAATTCAGCGGATTTTTAAGCAGGCCGTCCACGTGAATCCCGGCCTCGTGGGTAAACGCGCCTTCGCCGACCAGACTCTTGTGCCAGGACAGCGGACGACCGGCGGCAGTCGCCACCCGTTGCGATAGCGCCGGAAAGCGTGACAAATCAACGGCTACCTCGAAGCCATACAGCTTGCGCAACCCGAGCGCCACTTCTTCCAGCGCCGCATTGCCGGCCCGCTCGCCCAGCCCGTTGACGGTGGTGTTGACATGGCTGGCTCCGCCCAGCGCGGCCGCCAGGGTATTGGCCGTCGCCAGCCCCAGATCGTCGTGGGCATGCATTTCCAGTTCCAGATCAACCGCGGATCGCAGGCGTTGAAACAGCGCCAGTGTGCCGAACGGTTCCATGATGCCCAGGGTGTCGGCGAAGCGAAAACGGCGCGCCCCGGCCATTTGCGCGGTTTCCGCGGCTTGCAACAGAAAATCGTGATCAGCCCGCGACGCATCTTCACCACCGACAATCACTTCCAGCCCCAGCGCCCGCGCTTGCGGCACACAAAGGCCAATGGCGTCCAAGGCTTGCTGACGGGTCCAGCCGAGCTTGTAGCGAAGTTGCTGATCAGAGAGCGGCACGGATAAATCCACGGCCCATACGCCGAGATCGTGACACAGCCGCAGATCGGTTTCACTCATCCGGCTCCATACCAGCAGTCGAGCATTTAGACTCAATGCAGCCAAATCGCGGATGCTGTCGCGCTCATCCTCGCCCATCGCCGGGATGCCAATTTCCAGTTCCGGCACGCCCAACGCCACCAGTTCAGTGGCAATCGCCCGTTTCTCGTCCTGGGAAAAGGCTACGCCTGCCGACTGTTCGCCGTCGCGCAGGGTGGTGTCGTCAATCACTATGGAACGGAGAGGAGCATCGGTCATCGTGGCAATCTGGCCTGAAGCAGGTATTGCCGGTGAGTTTACAAAGCGTGTGCCAACTGCGGAATAGTGGCTAAACAAGGACTTGGCGGGCTAATTCTGACTGTTGCGAAGGGTTTCGCACAGATAAGGCGGCGTCGTTGTCGGCTTCGCAACAACTGCGCCGCTCGCAAACGGATGGAGCGCACGGATCAGGATCAATCACCCTTTTGGCATAATCCGGTCCAGCCAGTCGATTAATCGTTAGGATGGGCAAAGCGAAGCGTATCCATCTGCCAAAAGCCTCGTTTTACCTGGCAGCCGGTTCCAGCCGGGCGATCACGCCATCGCGGGCGTCAGTCAGCAGATATAGATAACCGTCCGGCCCGCTGCGCACATCGCGGATGCGGCCCAATTCGTTCTTGAGCAAGCGTTCTTCCTTGCGCACTTTTTCGCCGTCGAAACGCAACCGCACCAGCATCTGATCGCGCAACGCACCGACAAATAAATCGCCGCGCCAGCGCGGGAACCGGTC
>JAAUTD010000191.1 GCA_012031845.1 Synechococcaceae cyanobacterium SM1_2_3 | reverse complement strand
TGTGTAGATAGGTAGGGTGGAACAAGCGAAGCGGTTCCACCCTACCCAGAATTTAGCTGCTGTAGGAGCGGGCCATGCCCGCGAAAGTGAAAGTCGCGGGCATGGCCCGCTCCTACTTATCCAGGACTTTCGCTTCGGATTCAAAAACCGTTCGGGGTGAGCCTGTCGAACCCCATTTTTAACCGATGAATGCCCTTCGACAAGCTCAGGGCGAACGGATGGAGCGAAAGTCCTGTTATCTTAGCGTTCGGGATCGATGAGACCGGCGCGTAACGCGAAGCGGGTAAGGCCAGCCACGTCGCGGATATTCAGGCGATCCATAATTTGGGCGCGGTGGGTTTCGACGGTTTTGATGCTGATGGTCAGGCGGTCGGCGATCTCACGGGTGGAATGGCCCTCGGCGATTAGTTGCAGGATTTCGCGCTGGCGCAGGGTCAGCGACTCCATGCCGCTGCCGACCATCGGCTGACCGCGAGCGAGGCGCAGATATTCATCCAGCAAGTGACGCGATACCGACGGGCTGAGCCAGCGTTCGCCTTTCCGCACCGCCCGCAGCGCTCGCTCCATCTCGTCCACCGCCGCGTCCTTGACCACATAGCCGACCGCGCCGGCCCGTAACGCTTCCAGCACATAGGTTTCAGCGGTGTGCATGGACAGGATCACCACGCGGGCATCCGGGGTTTCCCTGGCGATCAGCGCCGTCGCATCCAGCCCGTTCAATCCCGGCATACTGATGTCAAGCAGCGCGATATCCGGCTGCAATTGTCGAGTCAGGCGCACCGCCTCGCGACCATCTCCGGTTTCGGCAACGACGCAAAACCCCTCGAATCCGTCAATCAGGCTGCGCAGACCAGCCCGAACCAGGGTATGGTCATCCGCCAGCAACACCTTGATTTCATTCAAGTAATGTTCTCCGGCAACGGGATGGACACCTCAATAACGGTTCCTCCGCCCAACCAACTGGCAAGCGCAAACTGACCGCCGAGCAGCTCGACCCGCTCGCGCATATTGGATAACCCCATGCATCGGTGATCTTGGGCGGACTTCATTTCCGGCGCAAAGCCGACGCCGTCATCGCGAATCTTCAATAAAAGTTGCTGGTCGCTGATCGCGACGACGATGATGATGGTATGCGCTGCCCCGTGTTGAATGGCGTTGTTGACCGCTTCCTGCACGATGCGGAACACCGCAGTATCCAGGTCCGGCGTCAATGACGGGACGCAGTCCCGAACCTCGATCAGGCAACCGGCGCGTTCGGCTTGACGACGCGCATACCAGTGCAGCGCGGCGGACAGCCCCAGATCATCGAGCATCGCCGGGCGCAGGTTCAGTGCGGTGTCCCGAACCCGTTCGAGAGTGTGATTCACGATCTCAAGGCAGTCAGCGATGCGGCGGCGCCCCACCGCATCCATCGAGCTATTGTTCAACAGGCCCAGATTGAGTTTGAGAGCCGCAAGCTGCTGACCAAAATCATCATGCAGCTCCCGCGCTAAAGCCCGCCGCTCCTCTTCCTGCACCGACAGCAACCGCCGGGAGAGCATTTGCAGATGACGGGATGATTCCTGCCAGAGTTCTTCGGCCTGTTTGCGTTCGGTGATGTCCACATGCTGGACGATGACGCGGGCCGAACCTGGCCCCAGAAATGGAGTGACCCGCAGCAGGAACCAGCGGCGATGGTCTGGAGAATGGCACGGATACTCCAGAATAAATTCATCGGTGGCCCACGCCAGCACCGCTCGAATCCCGTCTGCCGCTGCCTTGGCTTCGGCGCTCATGGAGCCTTCGACGGCGTCGCAGATCGCCAGATAGCTCTGATTCAGACCGTAATGAGGATCGCCCAGAGCGTTTTCGTCGGCGTATTGTTTCCAGCGGGCGTTCACGGCCAGGATGGTTCCAGATTCGTCCAGAATCGCCAGATGAAGCGGCAGCGAATCCACTACTGATCCAAGAAACTGGGCCGCAGTGGGCGCTTCCTCCTGGTCGGCCCGATGGCGTCGGGCGGAGCGGGTTACTGCGAGGCGACAGCGTTGATCGGCATCGGAAATCACCGCCATGCCGGTCAGATGCAGGTAATAGCGCAGCGATCCGTGGGTAGCGAGGATCACTTCACAGGTCTCTCTGGATGCGCTGGCCCAGACTCGATTGAGAAAAGCGTTGAAGCGCGGACGGGTGGCGGCGGAGACAAGACGCTCGAACCGCCGATCAATCAGATTAAACCGATCCTGACCGAGCAGAGCGACCCCAGCAGGGTTGACTTGGAGGATGGCTCCATCACGGTCGAGTACAAAATAGCCTATCGGCGCAAAATCGAACAAATCAGTGAAACGCCGACGCGGCGCAGCGGTTTTGGGTAAAGCGTCACGATCCGCTTTTTAATGGCTTAGCCATGCTTCATAACCGCCGTGCAGCAGCCAGATTCGCGCTTTTAGTTGAGCCTTGAGCCGCTGATGCGCCTGCACCGCGCGTGCGCCTTGCTGACAGTAAAGCAGCAAATCCGTATCCGGCCTGGCTTTCGCGGTGAACTGTTCGATCTGATCCAGCGGCGCATTGATGGCTCCGGGAATGTGACCGGCGGCGAATTCCGCCGGAGTGCGCACGTCAATCCAGATTAATTCCGGGCGCTGTTGACTGGCGGCGATGCTGATCCAGGGTAAATCGTCCGCAATATCCGCCGCTGCGCACGCCGCTGATGTTTCCGCCAGGGCGCGAATGGTGGGCGATTCGCCGCACACTGGACATTCAGGATCACGCGGCAGCCGCAATTTCTGAAAACGCATCGCCAGCAAATCAACGTGCAGCATGGACCCGATCAGCGGTTCGCCGATGCCCAGAATCAGCTTGATGGCTTCGTGCGCCTGCAAGGTTCCGAACAGGCCGGGCACGGTGCCCAAAACCCCGGCTTGGGCGCAGGACGGGATCGCGGCGGGGTCTGGCGGTTCCGGGAACAGGCAGCGATAGCAGGGGCCGCCGGGGGCGGCGTAGATCGCCAGCATCCCGGAAAAGGCGCGAATGCTGGCCCCAACATACGGTTTTCCCGCCAGCACGCAGGCGTCATTGACCAGATATTTAGTGGCGAATTGATCCGAGCCTTCGATGATCAGATCGTATCCGGCGATCAGCTCCGCGGCGTTGGCGAGGCGGAAGGCTTCCGGGTAAATGTCAATATGCAGATGCGGGTTGAGCGCCAGCAATTGGTCGCGAGCTTCGGCAACCTTGGCGCGGCCACAGGCGGCGGCGCGGTACAAAATCTGCCGTTGCAGATTGCTCAGTTCCACCTGATCCGGGTCAATGATCCCCATTCGCCCGATACCCGCCGCCGCCAGGTACAGCAAGGCGGGCGATCCCAGACCGCCCGCGCCGATGACCAGAACGCTGGCCTGCCGCAGCTTTTGCTGACCGGCAAACCCAATTTCAGGCAGGCTCAAATGGCGGGCGTAGCGCCGCTGTTCTTCCGTGCTGAATGCGCCTGAGTCGTAGCGCGGTTCGGTCACTGTGTCCATCTCAAAGCCTTTTTTATTGACCGTTTAACTGAAACCAGTCCAGCCAGGCCCGCGCTCGCGCATCGGGAACGGGCGCAGACAGCACATCGGAGACGACCGCAATCGCATCCGCTCCCGCCGCCAATACCGCTGGCGCCTGTTCCAGGGTGATGCCGCCAATCGCGATCAGAGGAACGCCGCACCGCGCTTTCCACTCGCCGATGCGCGCCAGACCTTGCGGCGACCACGGCATCTGTTTGAGCGTGGTGGGATAAATCGGCCCCAGCGCGATGTGATCCGGTGCGGCGGCCAGCGCAATCGCCAATTCTTCCGGGCTATGAGTGCTGATGCCGAGTTTGATCCCCGCCGCCCGAATTGCCGCCCGATCCGCATTCGCCAAATCCTCCTGGCCCAGATGCAGCCAGGTCGCGCCTTCCTCAAGCGCGATCTGCCAGTAGTCATTGATGATCAACTGGCAATCGGGGTAATCGGCGGCAATGGTCAGCGCCTCGCGGATTTGCCGCCGCACCTCGGTTGCGGATTGGTTTTTGATCCGCAGTTGAATTGTGCGCACACCCAGCGGCAAGAAGCGCCGTAGCCAGCGCACATCGTCCACCACCGGATAAAAGCCGTAAATTCCTGTCGTTTTCATGGCGAGTGCCAAAACGGCGTGCCGGTGACTGGCGTACTGGGTTCGGCCATGTCCTGCACCGGCATCGCCCCGGCCAGCCAGGCCAGTCGCCCGGCCTCGACCGCCAGCCCGAAAGCGCGGCCCATTTGCACCGGATCGGTGGCGCAAGCCACGGCGGTATTGACCAACACCCCGTCGTAACCCATTTCCATTGCCGTAATCGCGTGGGACGGCTTGCCGATGCCCGCGTCCACGATTAGCGCGATGTCCGGGTAACGGGCGCGCAAAGTCCGCAGTGCATAGGGATTATTCAGTCCCAGTCCTGATCCAATCGGCGAACCCCACGGCATCAGGATGTTGCAACCGGCCTGAATCAGGCGCTCGGCGATCACCAAATCGTCGGTGGTGTAGGGAAACACGGTAAAGCCGCGCCGGTTGAGTTGTTCCGCCGCCTCGACCAGCAGAAAGGGATGCGGCTGCAAGGTGTAGTCGTCGCCGATCACTTCCAGCTTCAGCCAGTCGGTCTCGAACACTTCCCGCGCCATTTCCGCCGTGGTCACCGCTTCCTTGACGGTTTTGCAGCCAGCGGTATTCGGCAATACGGCCACGCCCAATTCCTTGATCGTGTTCCAGAACTGGCTACCGGCGCGGCCTTCCGCCGATTCGCGCCGCAGCGACACCGTGACGATTTGTGCGCCGGAGCAGCGGATCGCCTGTTGCAACACCGCCAGCGATGGATAGCGGGCGGTGCCCAGCAACAACCGTGAAGCGAGCGAGCGGCCGCCGATTTCCCAAGCCGATTCGCGCATCATTAACCTCCCTGCATCGGCGCGACAATTTCCAGCCGATCCCCGTCCTGGAGTGAAATGGCGGCGTAGCGACTGCGCGGCACAAATTCATCGTTGTGCGCGACCGCAATGGGAGCGCCGACATAACCCCAGTGCTGGATGGCTTCGGCCAGAGATTGCGGTTTTCCAATGTTTTCCGTTCTCCGTTCACTGCAATGATCATCAGTTCGTGCTCCAGAAGAGGACTGCGTGGTGGTGTAGAAATCCAATCCCCCGCCGCTGACGCGGCTTCCCCTTGTCAAAGGGGGCGAGGGGGAGTTTTGCGGCTGATTCCGGCCAGCGCTGATCGCGGATAAACGCCACGACCATTCCGCCAGCAGCGGCGACAGCAGATAGCCGTGCCGGTACAGGCCATTGACGCGAATCAGGCGATCATCATGCAGGATGCCGGGCTGATGATCGGAAAAGGCCGGGCGGCAGTGCCGGTTGATTTCGACGATTTCCGCTTCGGCAAACGCCGGATGCAGCGCGTAGGCCGCCGACAGCAGTTCCAGCACCGAGCGCACGGTGGCGGGCCGCAGCGAGTCGCTTTCAATGCTGGTTGCGCCGACCACGAAGCGGTCGCTGGGGCGCGGCACGATGTACAGCGGATAACGCGGGTGCATCAGCCGAATCGGGCGATGCAGCCGAATCTCGCGGCTGTGCAGCGTCAGGATTTCGCCGCGCACCCCGCGCAAATCCGGCATCTGATCCCGCGCCGCCAAGCCCCGGCAATCCACCACCCAGTCAAAAACCTGACGTACCCCGCCCACCGTGATTGCGCCTGACGCTATCTCTTCGACTTCGGTCTCGAAATGCAGGGTTGCGCCGTTTTGCCGCAGCGTCTCGACCAGCGCGGGCAACAGCGAACGCGGGTCAATTTCACCTTCCGGCGACAAGTACAGCCCCTCGCTGAAACGGTCTTCCAGTTCCGGCTCCAGCGCCTGAATGTCCTCGCGGCGCAGTCGTTGCAAATGCGCGTCAAACCCGGCCTGTTTGACCCGTTCCGCCAGATGCTGCAAGCCCGCCCGATCCTGCCGATGCGCGACCACCAGCGTTCCCGCACAGGTCAGATGCACCGGTTTCGCGAGCGTGGGAACGAGGGTTTGCCACAGGGTGAGCGCGGCTGCACCCCATTCGGCAATTTCGGTTTCGGCTTCGCCCAGCTCGCAATAGGGGGCCAGCATCCCCGCGCCGACGTGGCTACAGTGATGGTCGAGCCGTTCATTACCGCGTTCGAATAGAGTAATGGAATGCCCCTGGCGCTGTAGCCAGAGGGCTTGAGTCAGACCGGTAATTCCCGCGCCGATAATGGCGATTCGCTGTTGGCGCACTTTTTCTCTCTAATGGCTGAATCCACAATACATAGCATTCCATACTCGTGAATGATACCAAGTCTCGATAAATTTAATGGTTTTCGGCTAACCAGGCTGCAAACCTATGGAGATTAAACGAATGACGCTCACTCGATTATTCACCACTGCTGTCTTGTTCTGCTTCTGTGCCATACAGGATAGCTACGCCGCCGATTCGGTAATTGCCAGCGAAGAACACTCGTTCCGCGTGGTGATCGTGACCCGTGGTCTGGATCATCCTTGGGGACTGGCCTTTCTGCCGGATGGCCGATGGTTGGTGACGGAGCGTCCGGGACGGTTACGGCTGGTTGCCGCTGACGGTGTACTCGATCCGAAACCGCTAGAAGGCTTGCCGCCGATAGCCGCCCAGGGTCAGGGCGGGTTGCTGGATGTGGCGCTACATCCGCAATTTGCTGAAAACGGCTGGGTCTATTTCTCCTACGCGGGCCGGGGCGAGGGCGGGATCGGCACCGAAGTGGCGCGGGGACGGCTGACGGATCACCGGCTGGAAAACGTCGAAATTCTGTACCGCCAGCAACCCAAGTCCGGCGGCGGTCGGCATTTCGGATCGCGGCTGGTGTTTGACCAGCAAGGCTATTTGTACATCACCCAGGGCGACCGAGGCGAAATGGAGCGGGCGCAAAAGCTGGACGATCTGGCCGGCAAAATCGTCCGGCTGCACGATGACGGGCGGATTCCGGCGGATAATCCGTTCGTAAAGCAGGCGAACGCCCGGCCAGAAATTTACTCGCTCGGCAACCGCAATGTGCAGGGTGCGGCGTTGCATCCCATCACTGGCGAACTGTGGGCGCACGAGCATGGGCCGCAGGGCGGCGATGAAATCAACGTGATCCGTGCGGGCCGCAATTACGGCTGGCCGGTCATCACTTACGGCGTTGAATATGTCATCGGCACGAAAATTGGCGAAGGAACCCATAAATCAGGCATGGAGCAACCGCTGCATATTTGGGTTCCTTCGATTGCGCCGTCGGGCATGGCGTTTTACAGCGGCGACCGTTTCCCGCGCTGGCGCGGCGATTTATTTGTCGGCGCGTTGCGCGATCAAATGCTGGTGCGGCTGCGTTTCGACGGCGAGAAAGTGCGCAAGGAAGAACGCCTGCTCAAGAAT
>JAAUTD010000190.1 GCA_012031845.1 Synechococcaceae cyanobacterium SM1_2_3 | reverse complement strand
GCAATGCCACCTGCAACGGTCAGTACAACATCAGCCAGGAAGCCATCAGTGGCTGCGAGAAATTCGGCCGTGGCCGATGCGTCATCCTGGCTTCGAACGGCGTGATCAGACGCGCTATACGGTCGACCTGTGGCCAATCAGGCTGCCAAGGAAATGATTGTGCAGGCGCTGGAGAAAGAGCGGGCGTCCCGCTTCGCGACTGGCGAGCGAATCCGAGAAGCCTTAGTCGGCAACTCGATTGTCTTGACGAATGACGGCGGCGGGATCTGGGCCGAGTACTACGACGCGAACGGGACGATCCGTGGCCGCGACTGGGCACGGCAACCAGTTTGCTGGCAATTGGAAGATCGACAAAAAACAGCACTACCAGGTGGAAGGCCAAAAACTACAACAAGACAAGATTCAACTGAAAGGCCGAAAACGGCGGCAGCAAGGTAAAGGAAAAGAATAAAGGGACTATAAGGATCGGCGAGACGAAACCCAGGTTATTGTTACTGAAAGCAGGACTGAACCCGGTGCGGGTGGCGGAACGTACCCACGCGGAGCCACCGAACCAAGCACCACCCCGCGCCGACAAAGGTCCGCTTGTATCTCTATCTGAATATAGCTTTTCTACCCCATTAGAATTTACGTCATATTGGGAACAAGTCCATTCCCAGACGTTGCCAAGCACTTGATATAATCCCCACGGGTTCGGTCGAAATTGATCGACCAAGACGATTTTCATATGATTACCACCATAATTCGCTTGATCCGGGTTAATACTATTCCCCCACCAGAATGCAGTTTGGGTTCCCGCTCGCGCCGCGTATTCCCATTCCGCTTCCGATGGCAGTCGATAGGTTTGACCTGTTTGTGACGATAGCCACTCGGTGTAGTACAGCGCATCCAACCAACTGATATTAATCACGGGCCGGTTGCCACGACCCCAATTCTCATCTTCTGGTTTTGTTCTGCATCCTTCGGCACAAAAACGGTCGTATTCGTTAAAAGTCACTGCGTATTGGCCGATAGCAAAAGGCCGATTAATCTTGACTCGACGGCGGCGTTCATCGCTGCCCCGTCCTTCTTCGCTCTCTGGCGATCCCATCCAGAACTCACCCGCTGGAATCACTATCATGGCGGGGCCATTGCTGCCGTCGCGCAACTGGTCACAGAATACCGATAAGGGCTTTAAGACTGGAGGCGCTGCCAACAATCCCCCCCCTCGCCCCCCCCTTTTTCAAAGGGGGGGGACTGAATCGCTGTGGGCGGAATAGGCGGCGCGGGAACTGGTTTAATAGCTGGCAATGGTTGTTGAATCACGCCCAGCGCCAATGCCCATGATTCGACCGCCCACTGCGCCACGTTCTCAGCTAAGCCTAATTCATCTTCCAGCCGTTTAATCAATCGCGCCACTATCACCGATTGCGGCATTCCAGCAGACGCTTTAAGCAAATCCTCGGCGATGCGATTCTTTTGCGCGGTGACTAAAGCAAAAATCTCCCGCTTGTACTGCCCGCAATAGTCTTTCAGCAATGCTTCACAGCGGCGCGGGTCATCGCATAAAGAGCGACCGTATTCAACAATCAGTTCACGGAGTTTTTCACGCGGTTCGTTGTGCATGGAATGTCGTCAGTTGGAAATAAAGGTTGTCGGGTTGTGAGTCGGTTTTACTTTCGGGACTTTCGCTTCTGGATTAAAAACCGTTCGGGGTGAGCTTGTCGAACCCCGTCTTTACCGATGAATGCCCTTCGACCGCTGAGCTTGCCGAAGCGTCAGGGCGAACGGATGGAGCGAAAGCCTGACTTTTCCTGATCCCAACCATTGTCCCGCAAATGCTGCAATACACGCGGCGGCGTCAACATCGCCATGCAACTGTGATGCGAGCAGCTTTTACGATAGCAATTGATGCAGGGCAAGTCCGCTTGCAGCGTCGTCACGTTATCGCCCAGCGGCTTGACCCGGCGCGGATCAGTCGGGCCGCATAGCACGGTCATCGGCGTGGTCGCGGCGGCGGCCAGATGCGCCGTGCCGGTATCGTTGGCGACGATGAAGCGGGCCGATTCGCACAGCGGCGGAATATCCAGAATCGCGGTTTGCCCGCACAGATTCACCAGCCACGGCCCGCATTGCGCCGCAATCCGCTGACATTCCTCGACTTCATCCGGCCCGCCAATCAGCACGATTTGTTTCAGTCCTTCCTGCTGCAACCGCTTCGCCAGCGCGGCATACCGATCAGCGCCCCAGCGTTTCAAATGACCGCTGATGTTGCAGCCGGGCAGAAAAATCGCGTAATCGCCCGGCCTCAACCGGTGCTGATTTAGCAAATCCTGGGCGCGGCGGCGATGTTGTTCGGGAATGTGCAACACCGGCCGGGGTGTCGTTGCCGAAATGCCGCCCGCCTGCAACGCTGCCTGAGTGCGCAACAGAATATGCGACGGCTTGGGCAATTCGGCGGGCGCGATGTTGTAGGGAAGCTGGCGGCAGTTGCCGAGCCGGTAGCGAATCGGCTGGCCGCTGAGCCACAACAGACTCAACAACATCCGCGAGCGGTCATTGCACTGGAGATCAATCACCAAATCGTATTTTCCGGCCCGAACTTGCTGTAGCCAGGTTCGCATCTGGCTAAAACGCTGGCGGCGGTTGCGCCAATCCACGCTAAGAATCTGCTGAAAGCGGGGATCAGCCGCGAACAGATCGCGCCAGGCCGGTTGGGTGTCCAGATGAATTTCCCGATCCGGGAACGCCCGAACAATGTCCTCAAACAGCGCGGTAGCGATGATTACATCGCCCATCGCGCTCCATTTAATGATCAGAATGCGGCGGATCGCGGGATCGGCGGGTAAATCAGCGGAATAGCGCATGGCGGGTTGTCGGTTTTAGCGGCTATGCAAGAACCCCTCGCCCGCACGCGGGAGAGGGGCAGGGGTGAGGGTTAGGAGTGGTAGACGCCCGGACTGCCCGGCGGCCGGGTTTTGAAGCGGCGATGCACCCACAGATATTGCTCCGGCATTGGGCGAATGTGCTGTTCCAGCAACTCGTTAATGCGCCGGGCGTCGGCGGCGGGGTCGTCGGTCGGAAAATGATCCAGCGCCGGAAGAATGGTGATTTCATAGCCCGCGTTCCCCGCCAACCGGCGCGGAAAGTACGGCACGACCGCCGCGCCGCTCAATGCCGCCAGCCGCGAAGTCGCGGTAATGGTGCAAGTCGGCACCCCGAAAAAAGGCACAAACAGACTGTTGCGCAGGCCGTGATTCTGATCGGGCGCATACCAGACCGCGTGACCCTGCCTGAAGGCGCGTAGCAGACCGCGCAAATCCTCATGGCGCAGCGGCGGCAACTGGCAGCGCCATTCGCGCTGACGACGCTGGGCGCTTTCATACAGCGGGTTCTTGTGCGGGCGGTACATGGCGTGAAACGGCTGCAACAGCGTCATAAACCGAGCGCCCAGTTCCAGCGTGGTGAAATGCCCGGTCAGCAGTATCACCCCTTTGCCCGCCGCCATTGCCTGTTGCAAATATTCCTCGCCGTTGAATCGAACCAGTCGGCGCAACTGTTCCTCAGTCGCCCACCAGGCGAGGGCGGCTTCAAACAGGCCCATGCCCAGCGCGGCGAAATGCGCGTCCAGCAAGGCGGCCCGCTGCTCCGGGGGCATTTCGGGAAAGCACAGCGCCAGATTGGTTTGCGCAATCCGGCGGCGGCGGCGAGCGAGTTTGCCCAGCCAGCGCCCGGCGCATTCACCAGCGGCCAGTTGCCAGCGAAATGGCAGCAGAGTCATCAGCTTCATCAGGCCCAGACTCAGACCGAGCAGCCAATTACGCGGAGCCAGAAAACGCCAGTCAAAGGGGGGAGGGGATGCAGTCACAATGGATCAGTGGTGAGGGTTGATGTGGAACGAGTGGTTTTTGAACCCGAAGCGAAAGTCATATGAGTTCAGGACTTTTGCTCCATCTGTTCGCCCTGACGCTTCGGCAAGCTCAGCGGTCGAAGGGCATTCATCGGTAAAAAACGGGGTTCGACTGGCTCACCCCGAACGGCTTTTGAACCTGAAGCGAGAGTCCGATGAATTAAACCCTGAACTCAGGTTTATCCATATCCATGCTATCGCTATAATTATTGGTCAATTCATCGGTAATTCCCAAGTTCAGAATCACTGGCGCGATGATCCCCTGATCCACGCTACGCGCCAGCAAAACATCATCCCATGCCATTCGCGCATGGCAATCCTCTACCACCGGGGAATCGTTACGCGGCAATGACCACACTCATCCAGCAATTTCAACAAAGTTCGCCGCTGTTCGGCGGGAATGCGGCATTTATTGAAGAACTGTACGAGAGCTTTCTCAGCGACCCGGAATCGGTCAGCGACAACTGGCAACAGTATTTCCGCGCCATGCACGCCCAGACCCAGGCGCTCGCGATGTGGCCCACGGCCCGATCCGCGACTCCTTCGCCCGGCTGGCGCAGCAACCCCGCATCGGCATCGGGCGCGGTCAACAGGCGTTCAGTCCCGCCTCCGCCGAGAAGCAGGCGGCGGTGTTGCGCATCATCAACGCCTATCGCACCCGCGGTCACAAGGCCGCCAATCTCGATCCCTTGCAGTTGCGCGAGCGGCCGCCGGTGCCGGAACTCGATCCCGGCTATCACGGCTTGAGCGAAGCCGACATGGGCACGGTGTTCAACACCGGCTCGCTGGTCGCGCCCCCACAATGGAGCCTGCGCGAAATTCTGGCGCTGATCCGTGATGTGTACGTCGGCCCGATGGGCACCGAATACATGCACATCAACGAGACCGCCGAAAAGCGCTGGATTCAGAAACGGCTGGAAGGGCAACGCGCCCGGCTCGATCTGAACGCGGCGCAGAGGCGGGAACTGCTGCACTGGCTGGTGGCCGCCGAAGGGCTGGAGCGTTATCTGCACACCCGTTACGTCGGCCAGAAGCGGTTCTCGCTGGAAGGCGGCGACAGCCTGATCCCGATGATGGATGAAATCGTCCAGTTATCCGGCGCCCAGGGCGTGAAGGAAATGGTGATCGGCATGGCCCATCGCGGTCGCCTCAACGTGCTGGTCAACATCATCGGCAAAGCGCCCAGCGAACTGTTTGAAGAGTTCGAGGGCAAGCGCCGGGTGGCGGAAAGCAGCACCGGCGATGTGAAATATCACATGGGCTTTTCCTCCGATGTGCAAACCCCCGGCGGGCCGATGCACCTGGCGCTGGCGTTCAATCCGTCCCATCTGGAAATTGCCAATCCGGTGGTGGAAGGCTCGGTGCGCGCCCGGATGGAGCGGCGGCGCAAGCCCGGCGAAATTTTCCCGCCGTTCAACGAAGTGGTGCCGGTGCTGATTCACGGCGACGCCGCGTTTGCCGGGCAGGGCGTGGTGATGGAAACCTTGCAGTTCTCGCAGGTGCGCGGCTATCGCACTGGCGGCACCATCCATATCGTCATCAATAATCAGATCGGTTTCACCACCAGCAACCCGCTCGACACCCGTTCCGCCCTGTATTGCACCGATGTCGCCAAGATGGTTCAAGCGCCAATCTTCCATGTGAACGGCGATGACCCGGAAGCGGTGTTGTTCGTCACCAAGCTGGCGGTTGAATATCGGATGACCTTCAACAAGGATGTGGTCATTGACATGGTGTGCTACCGACGGTTGGGCCATAACGAGGCCGACGAACCCGCCGCCACCCAGCCGATGATGTACAAAAAATCCGGGCGCGAAAAACAACGGCGACGCTGTACGCCGAAAAGCTGAGCAGCGAAGGCGTGATCAGCAGCCAGGATTTCCAGGAGATGCAGGCCAAGTACCGCAACGATCTCGATGCCGGTCGGCAGGTGTCGCGTCCAACCGTGCCCCATGTCAAAGGCCCGTATTCGATTGACTGGTCGCCCTACAAGCACGAGGACTGGAATGCGCCGGTAACGACGGCGGTGTCGCTGGCGGTGGTGCGCGATCTGTCCGAGCGACTGCTGCGCGTGCCGGAAGGGCTGGAAATGCACCCCCGCGTCGCCAAGATCATGGATGACCGCCGCAAGATGGCGGCGGGCGCGCTGGCCCTAGATTGGGGCTTTGCCGAAAATCTGGCCTACGCCAGCCTGCTGAATGAAGGCTATCAGGTGCGCATCTCCGGTCAGGATTGTGGGCGCGGCACCTTCTTCCATCGTCATTCAGTGCTGCATAACCAGCGCGACGGCTCCAGCTACACGCCGCTGGCTAATCTCGCGCCCGATCAGCCCACCTTTATGGTGATTGACTCGATCCTGTCCGAAGAAGCGGTGCTGGGTTTTGAATATGGCTTTTCCACCGCTGAACCGAACGCGCTGGTGGTGTGGGAAGGGCAGTTCGGCGACTTCGCCAATGGCGCGCAAGTGGTGATCGATCAGTTCATTTGCTCCGGCCAGACCAAATGGGGCCGGTTATGTGGACTGGTCATGCTGCTGCCGCATGGTTTTGAAGGGCAGGGGCCGGAGCACTCTTCGGCACGGCTGGAACGCTATCTGCAACTGTGCGCCGAGAACAACATGCAGGTGATCGTGCCTTCAACGCCGGCCCAATGTTTCACATGCTGCGGCGGCAGATGGCGCGTCCGTTCCGCAAGCCGTTGATTGTCATGAGTCCCAAGAGCCTGTTGCGGCATCGGCTGGCGGTGAACAGTCTGGAAGATCTGACGGATGGCGGCTTTCAGGAGATCATCGGCGAGGCAGACCCGCATGATCCGCAGCAAATCGAACGGCTGGTGTTTTGCAGCGGCAAGGTCTATTACGACCTGCTCGAAGCCCGCCGCGAACGCAAGCTGGATCACGTCGCCATCATCCGCATTGAGCAGCTTTACCCATTCCCGCAGGCGCTCTACAACGCGCAAGTGGCGCAGTATCCCAACGCCATTGACATTGTCTGGTGTCAGGAAGAACCCAAAAATCAGGGCGCCTGGTATCAAAGCCTGCATCATCTGGAGCGCGGGCTGCAACCGTACCAGCGGATTCGGTACGCGGGCCGCGATTCTTCGGCGGCGCCCGCCGTCGGCTATTACAGCGTCCATGTCGAGCAGCAGCAAAAGCTGGTCAATGACGCGCTGGGCGAGTAACCGCCGTCACCGCCCGAACCCTTCCAACACCGCCGCGATTCCGGCTGAAAATAACCCGTAACAAGAGAAACCCATAACATGACCGTAGAAGTGAAAGTCCCGACCCTGCCCGAATCCGTCGCCGACGGCACGCTGGTCAACTGGAAGAAAAAACCGGGCGATCCCGTCACGCGGGGCGAAAATCTGGTTGATCTGGAAACCGACAAGGTGGTGCTGGATATTCCGGCCCCTGCCGATGGCGTGCTTGGCCCGATCCTGCGCCAGGAAGGCGATACGGTCAGCACCGGCGATGTGATCCGCGACGCTGGAAGAAAGCGCGGGCGCAGAAATCACCGCTCCGGCTCCAGCGGCAACTCCAGCGCCCGCGCC
>JAAUTD010000189.1 GCA_012031845.1 Synechococcaceae cyanobacterium SM1_2_3 | reverse complement strand
GCGACGAGTGCGCGGTGTTCGAGGCGGCCTGGCGTAACCGCTTGCCAGTGCTGATCAAAGGCCCGACCGGTTGCGGCAAAACCCGCTTTGTCGCGCACATGGCGGCGCGGCTGGGTCTGCCGCTGTATACGGTGGCCTGTCACGATGATTTGTCCGCCGCTGATCTGGTGGGGCGGCATCTGCTGCACGGGGGAGAAACGGTCTGGTGTGACGGGCCGCTGACCCGGGCGGTGCGCGAAGGCGGCATCTGCTATCTCGATGAGGTGGTGGAGGCGCGCAAGGATACGACGGTGGTGTTGCATCCGCTGGCCGATGACCGGCGCATTCTGCCGATTGAGCGCACCGGCGAAGTGCTGGCCGCGCCGCCCAGTTTCTTGCTGGCGGTGTCCTACAATCCCGGCTATCAAAACCTGATCAAGAGTCTGAAACCTTCAACGCGGCAACGATTTATCGCGCTGCGCTTCGACTTTCCCCGCCCGGAGCGGGAGCAGGTCATTGTGATCGGCGAAACCGGTTGCGATGCGGCCACGGCCCGGCAACTGGTGCAAATCGGCCATGCTTTCCGCGCTCTGAAGGAACATGACTTGGATGAGGTTCCCAGCACCCGGTTGTTGATTTACGCAGCGCAACTGATTCATGGCGGCATGGATCGGATCACCGCCTGCCGTGCGGCCCTAGTCGAGGCGCTCACCGACGATGAGCAGACCGCCGCTGCGCTGCTGGAGGTGGTTCATGCCAGCTTTGGCTGAGGCGCAGCGGCAGCGGGTGTGGTTTCAAAGCGGTTTTTTCATCCTGTTTCTGTTCGCGCCGATCTTCGATCTGCTGCGCTTCGATCTGATACAAGGCCATTTGATCGTGTTCGGCCAGCCGTGGACGCTCGGTTTGGATGACTATCTGGCGGGCCGGATCAGCAACGATCAAATGACGCTGAACATTTTATTGCGGCTGATCCTGCCGATTCTGCTATTGGCCGGTGCTTTTTTAGGCGTCGCCTGGCGCTGGGGCCGACTGTACTGCGGCTGGCTGTGTCCACATTTTTCGGTGGTGGAAACGATTAACCAACTGGTGCGCAAGGCCAGCGGCAAGCAGAGCCTTTGGGACAACAAGCCGGGGCCGCCGTGGCATCCCGACGGTTCCCCATCGCCCACCGATGCGCGTTACTGGCTGCTGGCGTTACCGCTGGCGCTGGTTTTGCCGTGCTGTGGGCGGTGGCGCTGCTGACCTATCTACTGCCGCCCACCGAGGTTTACGCCAACCTGTTCAACGGGTCGCTAACCCGCAATCAAGCCCTGTTCATTGGCGGGGCGACGACAGTATTGTTTCTGGAATTCACCTTCGCCCGCCATCTGTTTTGCCGCTACGCCTGCGCGGTCGGGATGTTTCAAAGTCTGGCCTGGATGACGAATCGCAGCGCGATGGTGGTGGGCTTTCAGCGCGAACGCGCCCGCGATTGCGCCCGCTGTCAGTCGTTCTGTGATCACGCCTGCCCGATGCGACTCAAGCCGCGCAACATCAAACGGCTGATGTTCGCCTGCACCCAATGCGGCCAGTGCATTGCCGCCTGTGAAACGGTGCAGCGTGACAACCCGGAAGGCAGCCTGTTGAACTGGATTGACGGCCAGAAAGCGTTGCAGGCGGATGGGGAACAGGGGTTATTGGCGGGTGGTGAATTGCAAGCGAATAAGCCCAATTTGGCTGCTTTTGCAGCGGAAGCCGCTACTTTGGATCGGGAAGAAATTGCTGATCTGGCTGCTGAATTTGCTGATGCAGAAGATGAGGCGCTGGAACGGGCAGAGCGAATCTAAGCGGGCAACTATCCAGTGGAAGAATACGTTGGATCGCTTTGGCATCGGCTGATCACTCGCGCTGCGCAACGGCATTATCCCAATGCAGCCGTCACGCTCGCCGACATGGAGAAAACCGCCGGACTGTTGTTTCGCGCTTTCGGTGGTGATTCCGGTTTGCGGGTTACGGCGGTAGCGGCGACCTGCCACGGCGCACGGCGGCATTGGCTGGCGCGAGTCGCCGGGCTGGGTGAAAAGGCGGCCTTGTCCTGCCGCGACGCGGAAACTTTGCAATTGCCGCCGGAACTGGCGTTGTTCCCGCAACGGGAATTGAACCGGGATTTGTATCTCTGGCTGATCGCGCTGGCCGCCGCTCACGATGCCGCTGATCTCGATGCGCCTTGGCAGCAACAGAATCAGCAGGCGACCGTGCGGACGCTGGCGCGTTATCCCGGTTTGCAGCGCCGCTACCGTGCTTTGGCCGCCGCCGCGTTGACGTTGCGAATCCCGCCGGAACAGTTGCCGCCCGCTGAAGCCGCGCCGGAAATCCAACTGCGGCAAGCCCTGCTTGAACCGGGTAGCGTCCTCAACTGGTTGCCTGCTGCTCGTCCGCTGCAACCCGTTCCGCTATGGCTTTATCCCGCGCCGGTTCGCACGGCGGCTAAACCGCCTTCGCTTTCCCGACCCGCGCCATCCAGCAGCGTCCATCCGGCGCAATCGGATCGCCAGCGTCGCCGCGCTGAACGGGTTGATTTGCCGGAACGTAAAAGCAGTTTTCTTGCGCCATTCCGCGCCGAAAGTCTGCTGTCCTGGGCAGAGTTGGTGCGGGTTAATCGGCCTACTGACGATGATCCCGATGCCGACGCAGTGCGGGCGGCGAACGATATGGAGATGATCAGCGTGACCCGCGACGGCGATCAAACGGCCTCACGGGTGCGTTTTGATCTCGATCTGCCTTCCGCCAGCGCCGACGATGCGCCGGTGGGGCCGGGTATCCTGCTGCCGGAGTGGGATTATCGCCGTCGGGTGTTGCTACCGAATTTCTGCACGGTGCAGGAGCGGCTGGCCCGGTGCGCTCCGCCGTGCGAGTTGCCGGTTGCCTTGCGCCGCGATGCCCAACGGCTACGACACCAGTTTGAAATTCTGCGGCCCGGTCACGGCTGGCGGCGTGCGCAACCGGAGGGTGAGGAACTCGATCTGGACGCCTGGGTGCGCCATGTCGCCGATAGCGTCGGCAACGGTTCTGGTTGCGAACGCGGCATATACCGGCAACGGGCGCGGCAGGAGCGCGATTTCGCCTGTTTGCTGCTGGCCGATTTGTCATTGTCCACCGATGCCTGGGTCAATAATAAAAGCCGGGTGATTGACGTGATCCGCGATAGTCTGTTTCTGTTCGCCGAGGCGCTGGCGGCTACCGGCGACCGCTTTGGGCTGTACGGCTTTTCTTCGCGCCAGCGGCAACAGGTGCGGGTGCAGCGGATTAAAACCTTTGGCGAGCGTTACACTGCGGCGATTCGTGGCCGGATTAACGCGATTAAACCCGGTTATTACACCCGAATGGGCGCGGCAGTGCGCTATGCCGCTGGTTTGTTAAATCGGCAAAGCGCCGCCCGCCGGCTGTTATTGCTGCTGACTGATGGCAAGCCGAACGATTTGGATCATTACGAAGGGCGTTATGGGATTGAGGATACCCGTATGGCGTTACTCGAAGCGCGGCGTGAAGGTCTGCATCCTTTTTGCGTAACAATTGATCAGGATGCGGGCGATTATTTGCCGTACTTATTCGGTAAAAATGGCTTTGTGCTGATTCGTAATCCTGAAGAACTACCGCGTCAATTGTTGCGGCTTTACACTCAACTCACTCAGTGAATCAGGAGAAAAAGCCATGATGGACGCGCAAAGACTGGCGGAAACTGTCCGCGCTGCCTGTATCAAAGCGGCATTGGAGGCGTATGAAGAGGGCGGGATTCTCGGTCTGTGCGCTGAAGGCCGTTGGGAATACGCGATTTCGATGATGCAGCGGTTGGATTTGGAAGCGTTGATTCAAATGAATCTGGTCATTGAACAGAGAATTGGGTGACCGGGTGCTGGAGATTAACCTGCGCACATCCCGGATCATATATCGGCTCTGCTTTACAGATTTAACGGGCTTTGCGCCTTGATCCGCCGCGCATCGGTCTGATTTGACGGTCAGTGGCGCGATCTATGATTTTCTGGCGCTCGCCACCCGCCGCCAGGATTCCGATACTCTGTTTTTCAGCCGCAGGGTGGTCATGGAAGGCGATACAGCTTTGGGATTGGAGTTGAAAAACTGGCTGGACGGAGCCGATTTAGAAGCATTCGCGGGTCTGCTACCGCACCTGTTGCGGGTTACACAGGGTTTAATGGCGGCTTATGAGCGAATGAGCAGTCCGATGAACTGACTATCTTTCACCTGCTGTGCGTAGCACGGTCAGGTGCGTCGGCCAGTTAGGCGGCTAGAGGCTTTGGCTATTTCCAGCAGATACCGAAGTGCTTTATTCACAGCTTCGTCGTTTGGGAAAGCCTTCGCAATATCAGGTTCCAGGAGAACGACATTCGTTTCCTCTTTAATACGGTTCGCATATTTGCCACGCACCATTTCGCCAAAGTCCGACCTTTTATATTCTGGGCGAAGCTCATCCGCCATTTCTGATTTAACCTTCTTCATAAATTATCCTTTCAGCATTTGTTGCTAATCGTGCGGATATGATTCGAATCGAATTTCCGCGCTCTGTATGAGATACCGCAAGCAAACGGCCCTGTGAGGAAATACCAAATGTCACAAAACGGTCTTCGTCTTCGGAATGATCAGGATCGTGTGCAGTCGCAGAAAAAGCATCACGCAACGCGCTAGATGCTTCTTCGAAGCTGACACCATGCTTGCGGCGGTTTGCTGTGGCCTTTTTCGTATCCCATATAAAACTCACAAGAAATTCACTCAATCAATTTGATTTATAAAGCTGGGGAAAGGACTAAAATTGGCCTTAGCCGCTGCCAAAATACGGTGATTGAAGCGCACGCCACTTTCGCTGCTTTAGGCGGAAGTGTGCAGTCGCTTATTAGGCAATTATATGTTTTGCAGCATCATAAAGGTTGTCAATGTCTCTATTTTCATAATCTTGGTTAATGCGTACATATATTCCATCAAGCTTTCTATCTACGACTGATATAACGTGAGACACTAATTCCTTATGCGCATTTAATGCAGCGATCTCGGGTGAAATGACGAGGTTTCTAAATATATAGAATTGTAGCCTTTGTTTCCCTTTGCTTAAAGGCTTTAATGCCAATCGTACTTCAAATACGTCACTGTCCGAGTCTCCTGCATGAGCGGAAAAATTGTGACGCTCGTTGATTAACCATTCATGATGCGTCTCAAACTTTTCACCTTCATATTTAGTTATATCACCGGCCTCCAACTTAATACATCGCCCCTCTGTTGGCATCAGAAAAGCATCTTCCGTATTTGGTAATAAACGATTCCCAAAGTGCATTTATTAGGACTTGTTCGTTAGTAACTCCGTTCTTGATAGACTCTAAGATAAATAGGCAATCTTCCAAATCCCGCTTGATTATCTCATACCCTACAAGTCTCTTACCTATTTCCGAATCTATAGTGACATAAGGACATACCTCCCCCTCGTATTCTACGAGGCAATCAGAACCAAGTACTCGTCCTTCATTGTCGATTATAGGTATTTTAACGATGCTCATAAACAATCTCCTTATGCCTAACTATTGATTATCCGGTTTCCGTATAACCAGCAACCGATCCCCTCGCGCCAACACTCCGCGCCCTCTATTACACCACATCCACCACTTGCCGCAATCCCGGCTGTCCCTGCCAGCAGTCGTCGCAGACCCCATACGGCAACGTGGCATCGAGCGCCGCTGCCGCCTCGACCAGCTCGCGTGGTATTTCTCAATAATTCTTCTAGCAAAGCCAGTTATTACCCCCAACGCGCTACTCCCAGAGACCTTCGTTCTTTAGCCACGTCGCAAGTTTCCTAGCCCGCTCTGGTGACGCAGCACGAGCGGCAAACGGCAGTGCGTTGAATTCCTCAATTAGCTCTTTAACGTCGCGGCGCTTTCTATGAGCTTCGACCACAAAGGGTAGGACATCTGGATCAACTACCCACAGCTCATACTCGGATCGAGACATTCCGAGGTATGTGTAAAGGCTTAAAGTGGAGGCGCCTTCGTGCCAACGCTCGACATAGTCGTCAATGTCCTCAAGTAGAGCGTCACCACTAAGGCATTTTAGAATGAAGTTAGACATCGATTTTTCTCCCGCGAACAGCCTCTTTGATGATGTGACCATGTACAGCGTCAATGACGCCCAAGTGGTAGCCGCGCTTGTTGAACACTTCAATCTCACCGTGTAGAGAGTCCCATGTATAAATGCGGCTACCGTCCTTTGATCGCCATCGTTTGACATTTCCATAAGCCCCTATTGCATCACATGAGTCAAGGAATGATGGTTTGGGTATGGGTTTCTGGGTCAAGCGGCATCTCCCCGCGCCAAAGTCTATTTTATTGTGCCCAATTGATGATTATCCGGTTTCCTTATAATCTGAAGCTGATTACGCTATTTATTACACTATCTCCACCACTTGCCGCAATCCCGGCTACCCCTGCCAGTAGTCGTCGCAGGCCCTATGCGGCAGCGTAGCATTGTTCGCCGTCGCCGACAGGCTACCTCGGTTCTTTGGTCATGTGGGATGCTTCGCAGCGAATCCACCCCAAGCGCCAATAACTTCGCCAAATAACGGTTAAAGCCTAACCAAACTGCCCGTCAATTCTAGGCTTAATCAGGATTGCCGCGTAGGTGAACAGGAAGATCAGAAATGCGGCGATCCACAGTGTTTGAGAGATCAATATCCAGATTAGATACTGGTTGGGAGCAATGAGCGGCAATCCTACTCTGACTATGCTTCCCACAATCAGCGCGACTAAAGCAATGGTGACTGCTACGGATGGACTTTTTACATCTCTGCCGGTGTGACCAGCGAGACGCGAGCCATCATGCTCAAGGTTGCAACGCCGATTCCGCCAAAGCTGAAAGCGTGGATCGCCAGCAGTTTCGATACATTGAAGAGTGGGTGCAGGGCCATCAATAAAAAACCTATATCAATGAACAGAAAGGCGATGAACAAGCTCCATAATAACGGCTGTTTCCAGATTCCGACGGTATGCCAGCCGATCAGTCTGGCCGTGGTGATGATGAACAGTCCGATTGACAAGAATGCGGCTAATTGCGGACTGCCGATAAATAGTTCAATGATAAAAAACGCCAGGAACAGGACAAGGCTGGAAAAATCCAACCATAGCGAATTAAACAGTTTTATCGGATAGCCAACGCCCACTTCAACAAAATGGAAATGAGCCTTCTGCCCATTGTCAGCATCAAGCCAATGATCAAGTAAAGCCCACCATAGATGCCAAAGTAGACGCCATTTTCGATCAGTCCAAACGCACCCAGATAGAAGCAGATATTGCCAATGGTCAATAACAACAACTTTGACATGATGCCCATTTGCTTCCATTGTTGAACCTTGATCACTGGATAAGCCACGGCAATAATCAGCCCAAGCATGAACAAAATATCCAGAATTGCAGCAAGGGCAATAAAGCGTGTTCCGAATAAAAACAGGATTCTTACCGCAGCCCATAGGGTGAATAA
>JAAUTD010000188.1 GCA_012031845.1 Synechococcaceae cyanobacterium SM1_2_3 | reverse complement strand
CGGCCCGGCGCGTCGGTCCCGATGCAGTGGCTACGCTGGCGACCCTGTTGCAGCAGCAGGGCTACAGAGTGAAGATTCGGCCAAGTCCGTGGCGGTTAAATACGGAACAGGCAGCAATGCAAATCGTATTGCTGGACGGTTGGATTGAAGCTGCTCTTGAGATTGCGCCGGAAGCCGCAGGTGAATTAGCTTTTTGGCTAAAACAGCGTCGTCACTGGATTGAATGCGGGCAATCGCGGTTGCAGGTCGGGCATTGGGATTTATGGGCATGGCTGGATTAACCTGTGGTGCTTGCTTTATTAGGGTGGAAATAGAGAAAGTCGCGTGGATTGTGGCGGTTATGGCGGTTGGCGTGATTATTTCTGGCGGGATGTGACGAAGCAGTAGGCGGCGGTACGGCGGGGCGGACAGGTGCTATTTCTTTGTGATTTTGCTGTGCAAAGTTGCGTTTTCAAGACATATACTTTCCCGGACGTGCTGCATTGCTTGGAACGTGGGATGCTCTGTTGCCGGTGAGGTTTTTGCTGGCCGGTTTAGGGAGCGTTTCAGCGGGCTGGGTGATGTGGAATCGTCCGGTTAGAGAATAACCGAACGAAAAGTACCCCTTGATGGTGTGTTTGAAGGCATCTTTTGGGGGTCTATACAACAGTTAGGCATGTAAGAAATGACGTATCGAGCTAATTTTCCGCCATCTTTTATACTTCTTAAGCAGGAAGGTCTTCTTATTAGCTCATGCTTAGGCAGAGGGTTAACTGATCTGCGCTCTGCGCACGTTCACAACAAAGGCGCATTTTATTCGTCGCTGTTCAACCTCTCGATAGGAATGGAAAGGTTGCTGAAGGCTCTTGTGATAATTGAGCACATAGCAACTAACAACCTTTCTGTACCAACAAAAAATAAACTTAAAAGCTATGGCCATAATATTCAAGAACTATATGATCAATGCGTAAAGATTGCTAACGCGAGAAGTGTCGCAGTTCCAGATCGACATTCTCTGAATCCAATTCAAAAAGAGATTATCAGTTTATTAAGCGACTTCGCTCAGACCACTCGGTATTTCAACTTGGATGGTCTCAACCCCTCTCACGTGGGCAGGGATCCGCTCGACCACTGGGGTCAAATAGTAACCGCAATCCTGGAGAAAGATGTTCCCAAAGCTCAGAAAGAGAAAATACTTAACCAGTCCAATTTGATCGCGTCTGCTATCGATGATATCACCATTACTATAATGCATGGCTTGGATAAGACACCCCTTTCTACCGAGGAAGCATTAGCCTTACCGGGATTGCACGATCAGGCGGCTAAATATGCAGTTCTGCATGTGGTGAAGATTCTCGTGCCGCTGCGAGAACTTACGTCAGAGTTGAGTCATCTCGCGTACACACTCAATACTCCAGAGCCAGTGTTTCCGCAAATGCAAGAGTTTATCCAATGGCTGTGGGATGATCGTCAATACATCCTGAGGAAGAAGCGATGGCCGTAATATCGCTTAACAATGTCGTCAACTCGGACGCATTTTTCGTTCGCTGCGCTCACTACAAATGCGCCGGTTACGGCTGACGTTAGGTCGGTGCCGTGGATTGGGATGAGATTGCGAACTCCAACATTTTCAACCGGGACAATCTTTTTTCGAGCATAGGAATAATTTCCATGATATTGAATGCCGTTATCGAAAAAGACGAATTTGGCTATTTTGCCCAAATTCCTGAATTAAAAGGCTGCGTAACACAAGGTAATACTTATGAGGAAGTGCTTTTGAATATTCAAGAGGCTGCTGAACTATATTTAGAAAGCCTTAAAACAGAAGAATTACATGCGCTTCAAAAGCGCAAGGTGATCATATCGCCCATAGAAGTCGCTATCCATGCCTGAATATCCAAAGCTTACCGCAAAAGAGGCAGAAAAGATTCTTCTCGGTAGCGGGTTTATTTTAGATCGGCAAAAAGGTAGTCATCGGATTTATATCAAGAAAACTTATCGGATGGTTTTGCCCAGTCATACTGGAGAAATATTACACCCAAAAATCATCAAACAGCTTTTTGAAATCATTCATGAAGCTGAGGACGAAGCCTAACTGGGCTTTTCACCGGACCCCGCTACGCAGGGCAGGTGAAGCGGGTCGTTAGGCGTTTTTCATTAACAAAGGTAAGGAGAAGATAAATGTATTGGTATCGTAAACTGAATTTGCTTGTGCTGGTGTCTTTAATGCTAGTAATCACCTTTGGTTGCACTCAGAACCAGTATTTAAAAGAAGAACCTCCGCAGGGTTATCTACGGCATGAGCAAGTTGTTTTTGTAGATGATGGCGCTTGCCCTACGGGTGAAATAAAGAAAATAATAGGTGGAAATATGCAAAGATCGATTCCTAGACAAGTTCAATGCATAAAACGCCCTCAATAAGCCGTAGGATGCGCTGAGGCACGAAGCGCATCCTACGGGCTTATTATGGCTCCACAACACGCTGCGATGAACCAGGAATTATTTATCAATCCAGCAGCTTCCATCCATCAACCAAATCCCTACACCACGCTGAAAATACCGGTATCCAGCCAATAACCTTCCTGACTTTTTAGCGGTTGCAGTCGCAAGATTAATTCCTCCCGCCGCACTGGCTCGCCATCAGCGGCAATCACTTCCCAATGGCGCTCGTTTAATACACAGGTTGAACTCGGCGATGGACAAGGGCATGAAGTGCTGTTCACTGGGTTAGAGGCGCTACCTGCCATTGAGAATCAGCATAGGGCTTTCATTAGCGTCGCTGGCGGCGGATGTGGGCTATCCAGCTCCGACACGCGGCGAAGATCGCAGGTAACGGTCAACGCGGTAGGGATTCCGGGCGCGTTGCCTGCAACACGCGGATAGACCCTAATACCCACACTGAGTTATAGTTTTACCGTATCGTAGAAAACGGCTGGAGTTCATCCTGGCAGGGTTCACTTAGGGTTCGGCGCACCTCCTGAACCGTGCGGAATTGGCAATATCACCGCTCCCAGCCCGGCGCTGAACTCCCATGAAAACCGTGCGGATCTCTTACAATGACTAACCAATCCCTAGCTAACGATAAATCCACAACAGGAGACTGCGTATGAGTACGGTAGATGACGTCGATCTCGGCAGACGCCGCTTTCTCACCGCCACGGCGACCGTGGTCGGCGGCGTTGGCGTGGCGTTCGTCGCCGTTCCCTTTCTGAAATCGTGGTCGCCCAGCGAGCGCGCTCAAGCCGCTGGCGCCCCAGTAGAAGCCGATATCAGCAAGCTGGAAGTAGGCGCTTTGATGACCGTTGAATGGCGTGGTAAACCGGTCTGGCTGCTCAAACGCAGCCAGAAAATGCTGGACGACCTGCCCGGACTCAAGGATCAGTTGCGCGATCCCAACTCCGATGAAACCAGCCAGCAACCCAAATATGCCCAAAACGCCTATCGTTCGGTTAAGCCTGACGTGCTGGTGCTGGTCGGCATCTGCACTCACCTGGGTTGTTCGCCAACCTTCCGGCCTGATCTGGCTCCGGCTGACCTGGGTCCCAACTGGAAGGGTGGGTTTTTCTGTCCCTGTCACGGCTCCAGCTTCGACCTGGCCGGGCGTGTGTACAAGGGTGTTCCCGCGCCGCTGAATCTGGAGGTGCCGCCCTACCAGTTGCTGGCCGATTCGCGGGTATTGATTGGCGTTGATCCGGAGGCTGCATAATGGCGAACACACAAGGCACGACCGGTCTGCTCGGTTGGGTTGACGAGCGCTTTCCGCTCACCAAGATGTTGCGCGAGCATATTACCGAGTACTACGCGCCCAAGAACTTCAACTTCTGGTACTTCTTCGGCTCACTCGCCTTGGTGGTGCTGGTCAATCAACTGTTGACCGGCATCTGGCTGACCATGAGCTATAAACCGTCCGCAACCGAAGCCTTCGCCTCGGTGGAATACATCATGCGCGACGTCAACTGGGGCTGGCTGATCCGCTACATGCACTCGACCGGCGCTTCGGCGTTTTTTCATTGTGGTCTACCTGCACATGTTCCGCGCCCTGATTTACGGCTCCTACAAAAGCCGCGTGAATTGATCTGGATCTTCGGCGTGGTGATTTTCCTGGCGCTGATGGCGGAAGCCTTCATGGGCTACCTGCTGCCGTGGGGTCAGATGTCCTACTGGGGCGCTCAGGTGATCATTTCGCTGTTCAGCGCCATTCCCGGCATCGGCCAAGACCTGTCGCTGTGGATTCGCGGCGACTATGTGGTGTCGGACGCGACCCTGAACCGCTTCTTCTCGCTGCACGTCATCGCGGTGCCGCTGGTGCTGGTCGGGCTGGTGGTTGCCCACATCCTGGCGCTGCATGAAGTCGGCTCCAACAATCCTGACGGCGTGGAAATCAAGAAGGTCAAAGGGCCGGACGGCAAACCGCTGGATGGCATCCCGTTCCATCCTTATTACACGGTCAAGGACCTGGTGGGCGTGGTGGTGTTCCTGATCTTTTTCTCGGTGGTGATCTTCTTCATGCCGGAAATGAACGGCTACTTCCTCGAACATCCCAACTTTGATCCCGCCGACCCGATGAAGACCCCGCCGCATATTGCGCCGGTGTGGTACTTCACTCCGTTCTACGCCATGTTGCGGGCGGTGCCGGACAAGCTGGGCGGCGTTATCACCATGATTGGCGCCATTGTGATTCTGTTTTTCCTGCCGTGGCTGGATCGCAGCCCGGTCAAATCCATTCGCTATCGCGGTTTTCCGTTCAAGGCGTTATTGGCTGCGTTTGTGGTTGCGTTCATGATCCTGGGTTATCTGGGCGCATTGCCGACGACGCCAGGCCGCACTGATTTAGCCCGAATCTGCACCGCGATCTACTTCGCGTTCTTCTTCCTGCTGCCGTTCTTGCCGCTGATCGAAACGACCAAGCCCGTACCGGAAAGGGTGACTTAACAATGAAAAAAATCCTCATTGCACTGGTATTGCTGGCGTTGCCGGGCCTGAGCCTGGCATCCGGCGGGGAAGGCTATCCCTTGCTGCATGCGCCGATTGATCTGCACAACAAGGCGTCACTGCAAAAAGGGGCCAAGCTATTCGTCAATTACTGCATGGGCTGTCATTCGCTGGAGCATCAGCGTTATAACCGCATGGCCCGCGATATTGGCCTGACGGACGAGCAGGTGAAGAACAATCTGATCTTCACTGGGGCCAAGGTCGGCGAAACCATGAAGAACGCCATGCCCAAAGCTGACGCCAAACGCTGGTTTGGCGTAGCTCCGCCGGACCTGAGCGTCATCTCCCGGTCACGGGGAGTGGATTATCTCTATACCTATCTGCTGACCTTTTATCAGGATTCCACTCGACCCTATGGGGTGAACAATGCGGCGTTTCCCAACTCCGGGATGCCGCATGTGCTGTGGGAATTGCAGGGGATGCAGAAGCCGGTTTATGAGACCCACAAGGATCATGACGGCCATGAAACCAAGGTCCTCAAGGATTTTGAACTGGTGCAACCCGGCTCCATGAGTCCACCCCAGTACAAGGAAGCGATGGCGGATTTGGTGAACTTTCTGGCCTATGTCGGCGAACCGATCCAACTGGAGCGTCAGCGCCTTGGCCTCTGGGTGATTCTGTACCTGTGCCTGGCCTTTGTGGTGTTCTACCTGCTCAAGAAAGAGTACTGGAAGGACGTGCATTGACGCAGCGCCCGGCGGGGGAACGCTTCCCCGCCGGAGCTTTGCGTTTTTCCCTGTGACTCCTGACTGATCGATCCCTGCGCCATGACCTCAACCCGTCCCTATCTGATCCGCGCCCTGTATGAGTGGATTGAAGACAACGGCATGACCCCGCATATTCTGGTGGATGCCGAATCGCCGGGTGTCGAAGTCCCCAAACAGCATGTCCATGACGGGCGGATTGTTCTCAACGTCAATCACAGCGCAGTGCGCGATTTGCGGCTGGGCAATGAGTGGATCGAGTTCAACGCCCGTTTTGGCGGCGTAGCCCGTTCTCTTCAGATTCCAGTCGCCGCAGTCATGGCGATCTATGCGCGTGAAAATGGACAGGGCATGGCTTTCGGCGATGAAAAAAGCGAAGACGATGAAACCTCCCCGCCGACGCAACCCGATCCTCCGGTTCGGCCCCGCAAACCCTCCTTGAAGATCGTCAAGTAGCCGTTCCGGCGGTTAGCGGATGTATTCGAACAGCGTCACCACCTGCCGTACGCCGCTGACCTGGCTGGCGACCTGCGCCACTTCATCGGCTTCATTAGGCCGGACCAGCCCAATCAGATACACCACGCTGCGCTCGGTCACTACCTTGACGCGGGTGGGATCGAAATCCGGGATGTTGATCTGAAAAAAAGCGGTTTTGACCCGGGTCGCCAGCAACACATCGTTGCTGCGGCTGGACAGGGTGCTTACCGGAGCAATAGCCAGTTCGTTGTAGACCTCCCGCACCGGCGGCTCGATGCCGCGAGCGATCATTTCGGCCTGCCGCCGCACCGCTTCGGAAATCACCTCGCCGCTTAACAGCACCGAACCGTTGTAACCGGTGACATTGATGTGATTGCCCGGCGGCAACTGCTGATTCAGCGCACCCTGCAATTTCAGTTCAATGGTCTGATCATCCACCACCGTGCCGGTGGTGCGCCGATCATGGGCCACGCTGACGCCCACCGCCGCGCCGCCGACCAATAGACCGGCGCAACCACTCAACAAAAGCGTCATCAATGTCGCCAGCACTGCAACAACACGCCACTGATCATTGAAAGTCATTACTGCCCCTCGCCGAATAACTGGTGATCAATCAGATCACACAGGCAATGGATTATCAGAATATGGGTTTCCTGAATTCGCGCTGTCGCCGTCGCCGCTGCTCGAATTTCAATCAGATCATGGTCGCCAGCAGCTTGCGCCATCCGACCGCCATCACGTCCAGTCAGGGCCACGATGGATAAACCCCGTTCGCGGGCGACAGTCATTGCCGCGATCACATTGGGAGAGTTGCCGCTGGTCGAAATCGCCAGCAACACATCGCCAGGCTGACCCAGAGCCTGCACCTGGCGGGCGAACACCTGCTCGAAAGCGTAATCGTTGGCGATGGACGTCAGCGCGGAGCTGTCGGTGGTTAGCGCAATCGCCGCCAGACCGGGCCGCTCGATCTCGAAGCGGTTGACCAGTTCGGCGGCGAAATGTTGCGCATCCGCCGCCGACCCGCCATTGCCACAGGCCAGAATCCGGTGACCTTGACGTAGCCGCTCGGCCAGGTGTTCGGCGGCTTGCACGATGCGCACCGCCATTGAATCCAGCGTGAGCCGTTTGGCGTCGAGGCTGGCGGCAAAGTGAGATTGAACCCGGTTAATCAATGCCATGAGCGGTTCCAGAGTGATACGGTCATGATCGAACTATCCATCAATTGGCGGTTGCGCGATCCGGTAGCACTGGTTTCATGCGGGCGGTCAGCGTCATGATCGGCGCTTGCAGTCGGCTATTGTAAATGGCGGCGTATTCCATTACCCGCTGCACATACAGGCGGGTTTCCCGATAGGG
>JAAUTD010000187.1 GCA_012031845.1 Synechococcaceae cyanobacterium SM1_2_3 | reverse complement strand
GGATAGTTGGACGGCGCAACGCTTTCCGGTGGCATTGGCGGGCACCGATGCCCAAGGCAAAGCCCAGGCGCAAGTCACGCTGAGCGAGACCCCCGACACCAGTCGCCCGTTACAGGCGCGGGTGCGGGTGTCGCTGTTTGAACCAGGCGGGCGGCCCGTGACCCGTAGCCTGAATCTGCCCTATCGTCCGCAGCCGTTCGCCATTGGCATCAAGCCGCGTTTCAGCGATGACGGCGTTGCGCTGGGTCAGGAAGCTGGATTTGAGATCATCGCGCTGGATCCGCTGGGTCAGCCGCAGGCGAAATCCGGACTGCGCGCCGAACTGGTGCGCGAGGACTATCAGTATTACTGGTATTACGGCGATAACCGCTGGAACTACAAGCTGGTGATTCGCGACAGTGCGCCGGTGACCAGCCAGACCTTGAATCTGGTCCCCGGACAACCGGCAGCGTTCGCGCAACGCATCTCCCAATGGGGCCATTACCGGTTGGACGTGAGCGATGCCAATGGCGGGGTGGCGTCCAGCGTGCGCTTTACCGTGGGCTGGTTCGAGACGCCCAGCGAGAACGACACCCCTGATCAGATGAAAGTTACTTTGGACAAGCCGCGCTATCAGGCGGGCGAAACCGCCAAGGTGTTCATCCGGGCGCCGTTCGCCGGAGAAGTGCTGCTGAACGTGGTCGGCGACCGGCTATGGTCGAGTCGAACAGTCAGCGTTACGGCGGAAGGGACGACGGTTGATTTAACGATTCCGGCGGAATGGGGGCCGGGGGTTTACATCGCCGCGACTGCGTTTCGCCCGGCGGACAATCCGACTCAACGCGGGCCGGGCCGGGCCATTGGCGTAGCCTGGGTGGGACTCGATCCCGCGCCGCGCACTTTGAATGTCGCGATCAACGCTCCGACGGAATGGAAGCCGCGTCAAACCGTGGAATTGCCGGTGACGGTGACCGGCTTTGAGGCCGGGCAACCGGCGTATCTGACCGTGGCGGCCGTGGACGAGGGTATTCTGCAACTGACCGATTTCACCACGCCTGATCCGGGACAGTATTTTCTGGGCAAGCGGCGATTAGGAATGCAGTTGCTTGATCTCTATGGCAAGTTGATCGAAACCGGCGGGCGACCGGGCCAGCTCAAAGTTGGCGGCGATGCCGACAGTCGGCAACTGGACGGCTCCGGGGTGCGCACGGTAAAGACCTTGGCGCTGTTTTCCGGGCCGGTGGCGCTGGACGCCAGCGGTCAGGCCAAAATTCCGCTGACCCTGCCGGACTTCAACGGCCAGTTGCGACTGATGGCGGTAGCCTGGGATCGCAACAAGCTCGGCCGGGCCGAAGCCGCGCCGCTGGTGCGCGATCCGCTGGTGGCGCGGGTGTATCTGCCGCGATTTCTGGCCCCGGAAGATCAAAGCCAGATCAGCGTGATGGTGCAAAACCTGAGCGCCACGCCTGGCGAGTATCAGATCCGTCTGAGCGGCGCGGGCGCGGTGGCGGTCAGCGAACCGGCGGCGTTCACCTTCACGGTTGCCGATTCTGCGGTGCAGAATTCCGACCGGCGCACCTTCACCTTACGCGGTCTGAAACCCGGCGTCGGTCAGGTGCGCCTGCATTTGAATGGGCCGAACGGCTTTCAACTGGTGCGCAAATCCGAAATCGGGGTTCGTCCGGCGCAGACCATCGCCAGCGCCCAGCACCGCCCGCCGCCCTGAATCCCGGCGAATCCTTAGCCATTTGGCGAGCTGTTGCTGGCCGATTATCTGCCCGGAACCGGCCAGGCCAGACTCAGCTTTTCCAGCCGCCCCACGCTGAATGTCCCTGAACTGCTGGCCGAACTGGACCGCTATCCCTACGGCTGTCTGGAGCAAACCACCAGCCGCGCCCTGCCCTTGCTGTATTTCAATGAGGTTGCGGCGGCCTGGGTCGGCCAGAACGCCAGCGAGGCCGGCTTGCGGGCGCGAGTGCAGGAAGCGATTCAGCGCATTCTGACCTTGCAGGATGCGGGTGGCGGTTTCGGGCTGTGGAATCCCAACAGCGAGGTTGAAAACTGGCTTTCCGCCTATGCGATGGACTTTCTGGTTCGCGCCCGGCAGGAAAAATATCTGATTCCCGAATTGGCTTATCAGCACGGACTGACCTATTTGCAGGAGCAGTTGAACGAGCGGGCATTCGGCGAACAGCAACTCGGCTGGCGGGCTTATGCGCTGTATGTGCTGGCGCGAGTGCAGAAAGCCGCCATTGGCGATTTGCGCTATTTGCATGATAACCATCTGCAAAAATTGCCAACCGCATTGGCGCAAGCGCAATTGGCGGCGTCATTAGCGCGTTATGGCGAACTGGAGCGCGCCAAGGAAGCGTTTACTGCTGCATTGAATCGTTCCGGGCGAATGACCGTGCGTGATTATGGCAGTCCATTGCGGGATCGGGCGGCATTGCTGGCATTGCTGGCTGAATCGGGTTTATTGCCGGATCGCCTGCCACAACTGGCGGAAGAAGTCGCGGCTGATTTCAATCAGCGCCGTTACAGCAGCACTCAGGAACAGGCGTGGTTATTGCTGGCCGCTCATGCGCTGCTGAAACAGCCGGGGCAATTAAAACTGGCGGTGGACGGACAAGCCGTGACCGCTGATCCATTCTATCTGTCACCGACGGCTGGGCAATTAAGCAAAGGGCTGACGGTGAATAACCAGGGCGATCAACCGGCGTGGACGGTGATGAATCTGAGCGGGGTTCCCAGTGCTGCCCAACCGCCTGCGCAAAATGGCTTCAGCATTAGCCGCCGTTATTACACCCGCACCGGCAAACCGGTTGATCCGGCGCAATTGCGGCAGAATGATTTGCTGGTAGTGGTGATTACCGGCGAGGCGCAAGGCAAGGAGGAACAGCAGGCGTTAGTGGTGGATTTATTGCCGGCGGGGCTGGAGATTGAAAACCCCCGACTGGCGCATAACGCCTCTGCCACTGAAATCGCCTGGCTGCCGGAACTGACTCAGACTCTGCATACCGAATTCCGCGATGATCGGTTTGTGGCGGCGCTGGATCTGGATGCCGCTCAATCGCGGAAATTCACCCTGACTTATCTGGCGCGGGCCGTGACGCCGGGCGTTTATCAGCAGCCAGCAGCCTACATTGAAGATATGTATAAGCCCTGGCAATTCGGGCGCGGCGCAATGGGTACGGTAAAAGTGGAGTAGGGTCGAATGGTAGACCATGACGGCGGCTATAAACGGCTGTTTTCCCATCCTGAGATGATGGCCGATTTACTGCGCGGTTTTGTCCGTGAGGACTGGGTTGCCGATCTGGATTTTACCAGCCTGACCAAATACCCGACGACATTCATCAATGAGCAGTTGCGAGAACGCCGCGATGATGTGATTTGGCGCTTGCGTCGGGGATCAGAGGACATCTACATCTACCTGTTGCTGGAATTCCAGTCCGGGGTTAATCCCTACATGGCAGTGCGGATGCTCAATTACCTGGGTCTGCTCTATCAGGACTTGATTCACAGCCGTGAGATTGCCGCTGATGGCCGCTTGCCGCCGATATTGCCCATTGTTCTCTACAATGGGCGGCGGCGCTGGAATGCCGCTCAGGACATTGCTGATCTGATTGCTCATCCGCCGGGTCAACTGGAGAATTACCGCCCGCGCTTGCGTTATCTGCTGATTGATGAAAGCGCCTACAGCGATACTGATTTGGCGGCGCTGCATAATCTGGTTGCCGCGCTATTCCGGTTGGAAAACAGCCGCGATCCGCAACCGGTGCATGAGGTATTAACCGCTTTGGCGCATTGGCTGCACGCGCCGGAACAACTTGAACTCCGGCATTCCTTTGTACTCTGGCTCAAGCAAGTTTTTCTCAGAACCCGGTTACCGGGAGTTGCGTTACCCGAATTGAACGAACTGGAGGAGATTCACGCCATGCTCAACGAAGACATAGTCCCCTGGACTGAACTATGGAGGCAGGAAGGATTGCAGGCTGGTTTGCAACAAGGTTTGCAACAAGGTTTGCAACAAAGTTTAGAAGCAGAACGCAGGCTGTTACTACGGCAAATCCGACGTCGTTTTTGATGAGGCGACTGCTGAGCAAAGCATTCCGTTGTTGGAAGGGATTAAGCAATCTACCGATTTTGAGGATTTGGGCGAAGCCTTGCTGGATTGCACTAATGGAGATGCCTGGTTAATGCAGTTGAGGGCAGTGGCGGAATCATGCAATGAAAGCTAAGGGCGGTCTGACCATTTCTAATCAGAATGCAGGCTCTAACCCCGGAGATGTCAATGCAGTGCGAAATCTATAAAAGCGCGAAAAAAACAGGATACCTACCTCTTTGTTACCGCCAAGGATGATTTTTCCAGGGTTCCTGATGCGCTGATGAAAATGATCGGCCAGCCCATTCATGTCATGGAACTGGAGCTTCACCCGGATCGCAAGCTGGCGCGAGAAGACACCGATGAAGTCTTGCGCAATCTCCAGCAACGCGGCTGGCATTTGCAGATGCCGCGCCAGGAGGAATGGCAGGGCATCAAGCACTGATCGCCGCTGCACTGATCACCACTGGAATTTATTCCCCCCTATTGAGAAAACGCCATGAACCCGCCTGATCCCAATCCCACTGTGGCCTTGGCGCTGGCCGAAGATGTCGGCGACGGCGATTTAACCGCCGCGCTGATTCCCGAAGCCGCCTTGGCCGAAGCCGCCGTCATCAGCCGTGAACACGCGGTACTGTGCGGAACCACTTGGTTTGACGCCGTATTTCACCAGCTTGATTCGCGCATCAATATTCATTGGCAGGCCCGCGATGGCGACCGAGTTGAACCGAATCAGCCGCTTTGCCGCTTGAATGGCCCGGCTCGCGCCCTGTTGACCGGCGAACGCACCGCCTTGAATTTTCTGCAACTGCTGTCGGCCACGGCCACGCTGGCCCGTCGCTATGCCGATCTGGTGGTGGGCACCGGCGCGACGATTCTCGACACCCGCAAAACTCTGCCCGGCCTGCGGCTGGCGCAGAAGTACGCGGTGCGCTGCGGCGGTTGCCAGAATCACCGCATCGGCCTGTTTGACGCGGTGCTGATTAAAGAAAATCACATCATGGCCGCTGGCTCAATCAGCAACGCCATTGCGGCGGCGCGACGCCTGTATCCGGGCGTCACCGTGGAAATCGAAGTCGAAACGCTTGAGCAACTGGCCGAGGCGCTGGCCGCACAGCCCGACATCGTGATGCTGGATAATTTTGAACTGGCGACGATGGCGGAAGCGGTAAAAATCACCCATCGGCGGGTCAAACTGGAAGCGTCGGGCAATGTCAATTTCGATACGGTTCGCCCGATTGCCGAAACAGGCGTTGACTATATCTCCATCGGCGGCCTGACCAAGGATGTGCGGGCTATAGACCTGTCCATGCGTTTTCAACCGTTTTGAAACACGGCCTTAACCTGGCCGCCATACAAAATTCACTGGGTCGGCCTACGCTCAAAATTCGGAAAAACACAAATACAGATGTGAGGAGGATCACCTGATGACTGCAAATCTTGCGTTTGGCGCTCCCTGTATCAGTCGCGGTCACCCGCTCGCCGATTATCGGGCGGTGGATTATCTGCGCCAGGAGATCGCCTTTTTTGAGACCCGCCTGAACGAAATGGGCGAAAAAGGCGATTGCGCCTACGAACATGCCTTGAGCCGCGCTTATGAAGCTCTGCTGCGCGAGCGACGCTGCCAACTGGCCCAACTGCAAGCCTGAAACTTCCGTATACGGGCGGTTCGCCGCCCTCTCCGCCTGGAATGCTTTATCATGCGCGGCAATCCGCTCTGAATTGACCAGCCGACCCGGGCGTCGGCAAGGATTCGCTACCGCATGAAATCGCTGTTCTCCATCTGCGCCATTGCCGGTTTATTCATGATGTTCACGCCGTGGGCGAATGCCGCTGACGGCTTGCCCGTCCCGCCTTATCAGGCCCGTTATGAGGTGTACGCTTCCGGCTTCTCCATTGGTGAAGCGGTGGTCACCTTGGCTGCCGCCGGTTCCGATGGCTATCAGATGCGTTCCGATGTGCAGCCGAATGGACTGGCGGCTTTATTCGCGTCGGGCCGCATTCAGGAACAGGCCAGCGGCCATATTCGCAATGGCGTCATCCAGCCCGATCAGTATCAACGGCGGCTGGACACTGGGCGAAAATACAAACAGATGCAGGCTGATTTTGACTGGCCCGCCGGTCAGATGATGGCCCGTAATGATGGAGAAGCGGCGACGCTGCCCTTGTCGCTTGGCATCGTCGATCCGCTCAGTTTGCAATTGCTGGTCATGAGTGATTTGAAACGGGGCCAACTGCCCAAGCAATATCGCCTGGTGGAGAAGATCGCAATTAAGACTTATCAGATTCGCAATCAGGGCGAGGAAATTCTGGAGACGCCATTAGGACCATTGCGCGCAGTGCGGATTAATCAATACACCCCCGGAAAAACCCGAATGACGACGTTGTGGATTGCGCCGGAACTGCACTATCTGGTCGTGCGCATCGCCCAGGAAAAGAGCGGCAAGGAAGAATTGCGCATGGAACTCCGCTCAGTCGAGCGGCAACGCTGATTGTCCCCACGTCCACTCCTTAGTCTACTCCGCTCTTCATGCGCTTCCCTGTCTCCATTTTTATCGCCAATGACCGGCCGCTTTATGTCCTGCTGGCGCTGGCGCTATTCCTCAGCTTTTTTTTATGCGCTCGGCACTGCGCCATTATTCGATGTGGATGAAGGCGCCTTCAGCCAGGCCACCCGTGAAATGTTCCTGCGCGGCGATTTTCTGTCCACCACGCTTAATGGCCAGCCGCGTTACGACAAGCCGATTCTGAGTTACTGGTTACAGGCGGCCAGCATTGCAACTTTTGGCGTGAATGAATGGGCCTTCCGCCTGCCGTCGGCGCTGGCGGCGACCTTGTGGGCCATGCTGATATTTGGCTTTGTCCGCCGGATCGCTGATGCCCGCCGGGCGCTATTGGCCGCGCTGCTGATGACCACTTCGCTGTCAGTCACGATCATTGGCAAGGCGGCGACGGCTGACGCTCTGCTGAATCTGTGGCTGGCGGCCAGTTTGTTGAGCTTGTATCTCTATCTGCATGAAGGCTGGCGCAGCTGGCTCTATCTGGCGGCGGCGGCGATGGGATTGGGTGTTCTGACCAAGGGGCCGGTGGCGGTAGTGATCCCGGCGGGAGTAAGTCTGCTGTATTGCGCGAGTCGCGGCGAATGGCGCATCTGGCTGCGGCTGTTGAGCGATGGGCGAGCCTGGGCGTTATTCGCGCTGATCGCTCTGCCTTGGTATGTGGTTCAATATCTGCGCGATGGCGACGGTTTTCTCAGCGGCTTTTTGCTGCGGCACAATCTGGATCGCTTTCAACAACCGCTGGAAGGACATGGCGGCGGCTGGTGGTATTACCTGCCGGTCTTGCTGGCAGGGATGCTGCCTTACACGACGGTTCTATCCGGGTTCTGGCCCAAAGCCGCTCCTGCTTTTCCGAACCTCTGGGCCGTT
>JAAUTD010000186.1 GCA_012031845.1 Synechococcaceae cyanobacterium SM1_2_3 | reverse complement strand
GGAAGGGCGCCGGGTGGCGGCGGCGCTGTTGCTGATCGCCGACTAAGCGGAATCGCAACGCCAAAAGAACGGGACGGATTCCCAGCCGGTCAAACCGGGCTGCAAACCCGTCCCGCATGATCAGTCATAAAAACCGGCAGATGGCCGGTTAGCCCTACAGAAAATCCTGGGAAAAGCCTTCGTTTTCCAGAATTTTGCGCAACCGGCGCAGCGCATCAATCTGAATTTGCCGCACCCGCTCGCGGGTCACGCCGATTTCGTTGCCGACATGCTCCAAAGTGGCTTTGTCGTGGCCGTTCAGGCCAAAGCGCCGCTCCACCACAATACGCTGCTTGTCGTTCAACTGACCGAGCCACTGTTCCAGCTTCTCGGTGAGGTCGGCATCCTGGAGGATTTGCGAGGGGTCGAGATTATTCTCGTCGGGAATCGCATCCAGCAGCGAGCGGTCTTCATCCTTGCCAATCGGGGTGTCTACCGAAGTCACCCGCTCATTGAGTTGCAGCATCCGCTTCACATCGGTCACCGACTTGCCCATGCCGGGCGATTTCATCGGTCGGTCGGTTCATGATCCAGCGTTTGCGCCAGTTGCCGGGCGGTGCGCAGATAGCCGTTGATTTCCTTGATGATGTGTATCGGCAGGCGGATGGTGCGGGTCTGGTTCATCAGCGCCCGCTCGATGGTTTGCCGAATCCACCAGGTCGCATAGGTCGAGAAGCGGAAACCGCGTTCGGGATCGAATTTTTCGACGGCGTGAATCAGACCCAGATTGCCCTCTTCGATCAAATCCAGCAGGCTCAGACCCCGATTCATGTAGCGGCGGGCGATTTTCACCACCAGTCGCAGATTGCTTTCAACCATGCGGTTGCGGGCGCTGGCTTCGCCCTGAATCGCCCGGCGGGCGAAGTAGACTTCTTCCTGAGCGGTCAACAGCGGAGAAAAACCAATCTCGCTCAGATACATGCGGGTGGCGTCCAATTCCTCCGGGGTGAACTCCCGGCTGGTCGCAGCAGGAATCGCCCAGGGCATTTCCACCGCTTCCAGATTTTCCTCAATCACAACCTCGGCTTCGTCCTCTTCCAGCTTGTCATCGCCCAGTAAGGGATCATTGATGCAAAGCTCATCCTCGCATACGACCGCCTCCAGACAGACGCTCATCCGTCGGGACATTAGCAACCTCCTCAACATGCTTCGCTTGGTGGATTTTGGCGCGACGCCCGGACTGTGAGCCGTGGCGTCTTTATAATTTTGATTATGTTGAAAATCGGCGCTGGGTGCGAAACCCGGTTTAATCCGGCTTCGCCCCTTTGCCAGGGCTTAGGAATCGGGCGGGTTCAATCCTTGATCCCGATTCCAAGCATTTGATGATGATAAACTTTTTTTAATGGCGGCGTCCACTGGCATTATGTATGCCTAAGCCGACAAATAGCCGATCAATGACTAATGGTTTATCCCGCTTAACCACTCCGCCAAGGAGCTGATGGCGCCATGCCGGGTCAAATCCACCTGGAGCGGCGTGATCGAGACGTAACCGGCCCGAATTGCATAAAAATCAGTGCCGGGACCGGCATCCTGTTCTGGACCGGCGGGTCCGACCCAGTAAATCGGCCGATCACGCGGATCAATGCTTTTGATCACCGGTTCGGACTTGTGGCGATGGCCGAGGCGGGTGGCCTGAAACCCGGCCAGTTGTTCCCACGGCAGATCGGGCACATTGACGTTGAGGATAATATCGGGCGGTAACGGCCGTTCGCATAGCCGCCGCACCAGCCACACCGCCGCACGGGCGGCCGTGTCGAAATGTTTGGGCCGCTGGGCGTTCTGGGAAATGGCAATAGCGGGCAAACCCAGGAAGCGGCCTTCCATCGCCGCCGCCACCGTGCCGGAATAAATCACGTCGTCGCCCAGATTAGCGCCGTTGTTGATGCCCGACACCACCATGTCCGGTTCCTGTTCCAGCAGCCCGGTGATGGCGACATGCACACAGTCGGTGGGTGTGCCTTCAACGCTGTAAAAGCCGTTGTCATGCTGGGTAACATAAAGCGGATTTTTGAGGCTGAGCGAATTGCTGGCGCCGCTGCGGTCACGGTCGGGAGCCACTACCGTAATTTCCGCCAGATCGCTCAACGCCGCGACCAGGCGCAGCAGGCCGGGAGCCTGATAACCATCGTCATTACTGACCAGGATGTGCATGTGCTGCGGTTCTCCAGCGCCTTGCCGTCCATCCGTATCAGGAACGGCAGCGGCAACGCTAAACTTATGTGGGATTCCCCGTCCTAGCCGGACGCCCCCGCGTTCTCATTAAGGCGCCCATGACCAAGCCCTTCACGCTCGATCCCCACGACAAGGTGTTGTTTCGTCAGGCCGTCGGCACGGTCAAGCGGTTGTATTGCGACCGGATTGACCCATTTTCAAAACGTCCCGCGCCTAATCCCCGTTTCAGCGAAGCCGATGAGGAGCAAGTGCTGATTGACATGCTTTCCGACTATTTCGAGCCGGCTGATCTGGATACTGGCGAGGAACTGTATTACTGCCGCGAAGGAGTGCAGAAAATCGTACTGCGCAAGTTGCGGCGCGGTCAGTTTCACTTCGGGGCGGTGCTGGATTTGCACGGGATGACCGTCGTGAGAGCCAAAGAGGCGCTGATCCTGTTTCTGCACGATGCCCGTCGCGATAACTTGCGTTGCGTACGAATTATTCACGGCAAGGGTAATGGCTCGCACCACCGGGGGCCAGTGCTGAAACAAAAGATTAACCACTGGCTGCGTCAGCGCGATGAGGTGCTGGCTTTCTGCTCGGCGCGGCTGATGGATGGCGGCACCGGCGCGATTTACGTTCTGCTCCGAGGCTATCCGGGCCGCGCCCAGATATAAGAGCTGCGGAGTTGACGCCGATATTACCGGGCAGGCTTCAGGCGTTGGCTTCCAGATCGCGCAAGTTTTGCAAGCGCAGTTGCGAGCGCTGTTGCCGGGCGGTTTCCTCATCCATATCGCGCAAGGTCGTTTCAACAAAGGCGAGATGAATATGAGCGGCCTGACGGGCGGCTTCCGGATTGCGATCCAGCACCGCGTTCAGAATCGCTGATGATGGGAATGCACCATCGCATAACTGCTTTCGCGGGTGTACAGCCGTTCCAGTGACCGGCAGATATGGCTGAGCAGCAAATTGAACAAGCCGCGCATGACATGGATCAGCGCCACGTTATGGGAGGCGTCGGCGATGGCGAGATGAAAACTGGCGTCCACGATGGCGTCACGATGAGGATCGCGCTGACTCTTTTGCGCTTCTTCCAAGGCGGCAAACCGACATTGCAGAATTTCCCGGTCGGCGTCGGTGGCGCGCTGGGCGGCAAGATAAGCGGCGACCTCTTCCAGAGCATGCCGCAGTTCCAGCACGTCGAATGAAGCTTTTGGGTGATTTTTCAGCAGTTCCACCAGTGGATCGGTGAAGGTCGGCGCGACCACATCCACCACATGATGCCGCCCGCCCCGCGCACTGCGCAGTAGCCCCCTGGACTTCAAGGTGGTAATCGCCTCCCGCAGCGAGGGCCGCGACACATTTAATTCCTGGGCCAGTTCGCGCTCTGGCAGTAGCCGCTCGCCCGGTTTGAGGACCCCGTCCAGAATCAATTGCTCGATTTGGCTGACGATAGCGTCAGAGACTTTTGGAGGGTTAATCGTTTCAAATTGCATCGTTTTGTCCACGTATTGCACTCAATATCACTGTGATTTTGCCATGAATCTGCCTATCGATCATTCAGCAACCCTGGCCTTCCCTGCCTTGATAATTTTTTTGGTCTGACCATGTTACCAGAGTATTGCAAGCCGGAAAACGCGCTGCTATTCTTTGGTCAGACCAGCTTACCAAAAATGCCAATTTATGATTTGGGCAGGTCAAGCAGGCACAACAAAAATCCGCCACGCTGTTGATTGAACGGGGTTTATCCCCGCAGCGCGTAGGCGGCATCAACCACCAAAGCCGGATGTAGGGATACTGCCATGTCCACCCGTCCCAAGAAGGTGTATTACTTCGGCACCTGTTTAATCGATCTCTGTTTTCCCCAGGCGGGAATGGCCGGAATCGAATTGATTCAGCGCGAAGGCATTGAAGTCATTTTTCCGCAACAGCAGTCCTGCTGTGGGCAACCGGCCTATAACGCCGGATTCCCCGAAGAAACCAAAAAAGTCGCCCGCCAGCAGCTTAAAGCCTTTCCTCTTGATTACCCGATTGTGGTTCCGTCCGGTTCCTGCGGCGGGATGCTGAAGCACCATTACCCCAAACTGTTCGCCCATGAGCCAGAAGCGGCCGAAGCGCAACGCTTCTCCAGCCGGGTTATTGAACTGACTGAATTTCTGGTCACGGTATTGGACATCAAGCTCGAAGACCGGGGCCAACCGATTAAAGTCACCTGGCATTCCTCCTGTAGCGCCTTGCGCGAAATGGGCGTGATTGAGTATTCCAAATTGCTCCTTCGCCAATTGCAAAATGTCGAGTTGATTGAATTGCAGCGGGAGCGCGAATGCTGCGGATTCGGCGGCACGTTCTCGGTGAAACAGCCTGATATTTCCACCGCAATGGTCAGCGACAAAGTAGCCGATATTGCCCAAACCGGCGCGGCGCGGGTGCTGTCCGGCGATTGCGGCTGCCTGATGAACATTGGCGGGGCGCTGGAATACCGCAACCTCGCTATTCCCGCCCAACACATTGCTGAATTTATCCGGGAGCGCACGCATGGTTAGTTCAGTGGTGGTTGATTTCCCGAAGAACTTTGTCAATGCGCTGAACAATCCGCAATTGCGCCGCAATCTGCGCGCCGCAATGGATACTCTGGGAATGCGGCGGCGGGCGATCTTTTCCGACAAGGACGCTTTTGAAGCATTACGGGCGCGGGGCGATGCGATTCGCCAGCGGTCACTGCGCCAGCTTCCGCAATTGCTGGAACAACTGGAAAAGAAATGCGCTGAAAACGGGATTCAAGTGCATTGGGCCGAAACTACCGCAGAAGCCAGCCAGATTTGCCTTGGGATTATCCAGAGTCATCACGCCACTCGCGTGATTAAAGGTAAATCAATGGTGTCGGAAGAAATGCACCTGAATCATGTGCTGGAAGAGCATGGGATTGAGGCGCTGGAAACCGATCTGGGCGAATACATCATCCAACTGGATCACGAAACGCCGTCGCACATTATTGTCCCGGCGATTCACAAGAACCGCGATCAAATCGCCAAACTGTTTCACGACAAGATTCCCAATACGCCCTATACCGAAGTGGTCGAGGAACTGAATGCGATTGCCCGCAAGGTGTTACGCGAGAAGTTTTTTGCCGGTGAAGTGGGGATTAGCGGGGTCAATTTCGCCGTTGCGGAAACCGGCACCCTGTGTCTGGTGGAAAACGAAGGCAATGGCCGGATGTGCACCACTGCGCCGCCGGTGCATATCGCAGTGATGGGTCTGGAAAAAGTGGTGGAGCGGCTGGAAGACGTGCCGCCGTTATTGCGCCTGTTGACCGGTTCGGCGACCGGCCAATTGATTACCACTTATTTCAATATGATCACTTCGCCGCGCAAGCCGGGCGAAAAAGATGGCCCAAAGGAAGTGCATCTGGTGCTGCTCGATAATGGCCGCTCCAAAATTCTGGCCGACCCGGAATTGCGGCAAACCTTGAAGTGCATTCGTTGCGGCGCCTGTTTGAACCATTGCCCGGTCTATACCCGCCTTGGCGGTCACGCTTATGGCTACGTTTATCCCGGCCCGATTGGATCGATTCTGACCCCGCAAATCGAAGGCTTGGAGAACGCTGGCGCAATGGCGTCGGCTTCAACCCTGTGCGGAGCCTGTGAAGAAGTCTGCCCGGTCAAGATTCCGATTACTCATATCCTGCGGCGCTTGCGCAATGAGTCCTACTCCAAGGCCGATTCGCCTAATGCCGTCAAAGGCCACGGCTATAAAAGCAATCTGGCGGAAAGCCTGACCTGGAAAGGCTGGGCGCTGACCAACTCAGCACCGTGGGCTAATGCGCTGAACGCCAAGCTGCTCGGCTTGCTCGGCTCGCAATTGACCAAGCTGTCGAAAGTAGAACTGGTGAAAAACTGGACCCAGGCCCGAACCATGCCCAAATTTGCCAATAAGAGCCTGCACGCTCTGGCCAAGGAAAAGGGAATCAGCGATGAGTAGCTCACGCGATAGCATCCTGGCTCGATTGCGGGCGGCAGCGCCGGAAGATCACTTTGTCGCGCCCGAACCCGCTGCGCCGCCAAGCATGGAGCTGAGCCGCGCTGAGAAGGTGGCGCGGCTGAAACAGCGGATGGAGGCGATGCACGCCGAAGTCATCGTCACCTACAGCGCACACTGGCTGGACGCCCTCAAAATTGTGCTGCGCAAGCGCACATTGAACGGTCTGCTCTACGCGCCAGCCACCGCGCTGGGTCAGGAGTTGGCGGCAGTCTGGGACAGCGATTTGCCGCCTTTAGTGGGCTACACCGAGGACGTGGAACAGAGCAAGGAACAACTGTTCGCGATTGACGCCAGCATCACCGCGACGCAGGGCGGCCTGGCTGATGTCGGCGCGCTGATTCTGTGGCCGAATGCAGATGAACCACGGTTGATGTCACTGGCCCCGCCGCTGCACATCGCGGTGCTGGACGCCGCCAAAATCCATGATTCGCTGGCCGACGCCATTGCCCGCGAACACTGGCCGGAGCGGATGCCGACCAATGCGCTACTGATTTCCGGCCCGTCCAAAACCGCTGATATTGAATTGGTGCTGACCTTTGGCGTGCATGGCCCCAAGGAATTGGTCGTGCTGATTCTCGACGGCTAATCCGCTACACGTTTTTACCCTGTTATTCAAATTTTACTCCCTACTCTTCTCCCGGCTGCGGGAGAAGCCGGGCAAATAACGACCCAGGACTTTCGCTCCATCCGTTCGCCCTGAGCCTGTCGAAGGGCGTTCATCGGAAAAATTGGGGTTCGACAGGCTCACCCCGAACGGTTTTTCAATCCGAAGCGAAAGTCCTGCGACCAAAAAACAGCGCATTGCTTTGTCCGGTGCGCCCACTGCCAAAAGAGACTGAACCACTATGCTTTCCAAGACTTATCAACAGCTTCATCACGATCTGCAACAGTTTATTCCGGCTTCGCGGCTGATTAGCGATCCGTTGCGCACCCTGGCTTACGGCACTGACGCCAGTCTGTACCGCCTGATTCCGCAACTGGTGGTGCGCGTCGAAAGCGAAGCCGAGATGCAACGGATTCTGGGACTGGCGCACACCCACGGAACGCCGGTCACGTTCCGCGCCGCTGGCACCAGTCTGTCCGGGCAGGCGGTTACCGATTCGGTGCTGCTGCAAATGGGCGATGGCTGGCGCAACTGGCGCATCAGCAACGATGCAGCAACTATCAGTTTGCAGCCGGGGATCATCGGCGGTCACGCCAACCGCTATCTCGCGCCCTACCAGCGCAAGATCGGCCCTGATCCCGCCTCGATCAACTCCTGCCATATCGGCGGCATCGCCGC
>JAAUTD010000185.1 GCA_012031845.1 Synechococcaceae cyanobacterium SM1_2_3 | reverse complement strand
GACGCTTCGGCACGCTCAGCGGTCGAAGGGCATTTATCGGTAAAAAAAAGGTTCGACAGGCTCACCCCGAACGGTTTTGAACCTGAAGCGAAAGTCCTGGATCAATGACACCCATGCAAACAACCTTGAAAAGCTATGAAACCAGGATGCCGCTCTGGCTGATTCCCATGCTGTATGTGGGTGTGGCCGTGGTCTGCGCTTTGGTGTTGCCGCGCCTGGAACATGCATACCTTTCCGCTTACCGCCAAGGCATGTCGGTGGCTTCAGCGCAGGCGGCGCTATCCGCTATTGCTTCGGGCATGTTGGCGTTGACCGGCATGGTGTTCGCACTCGGCTTTGTCATGGTGCAATTCAGCGCGATGGCCTACTCCCCGCGCCTGGTCATCTGGATGAGCCGCGATCCGATGCTATTTCACGCGCTCGGTCTGTTCACCGCCACCTTTGCTTATGCCCTCGCAACGCTGGGCTGGGTTGATCGCGGCGGTAATGGCAAGGCGCCGCTGTTTTCGACGATGCTGGTCGTGGTCATGCTCATCCTCAGCATGATCGCTTTTACCCGGCTGGTGCAGCGCTTGAGCGATCTTCAGATCACCAACGTGCTACATTCAATCGGTCAGAGAGGCCGTGAGGTGATTCGGACGATGTTCCCGCGCCTGGATGCGATGGACAGCGCAACCCCGGAATTGTGGAGAAAGGCCGCCGAGGGAGCACGGCAGCGCCCGGTTATTCAGACGCTGCGCTACAGCGGCGAACCCTGGATCGTCGCCCGCTTTCGGGTCGGCGCTTTGGTCCGGCTGGCGCAGGAAGCGGATGCCGTTATTGAGATGGAGTGCGCGGTGGGCGACACGCTGGTGGAAAACACCGTATTGCTGCGGGTGCATGGCGGCCGACAACCATTGGCGGAGATTTCGCTCCTGCAAGGGATTCGGCTGGCGCGGGATCGCACCTTTGAGCAGGACCCCAAATATCCTTTGCGATTGTTGGTGGACATTGCCATTCGGGCGTTATCCCCGGCCATCAACGATCCGACAACAGCGGTGCAGGCGCTTGATCAGATTGAGGATTTGTTGCTCCGTCTGGGTCGGCGGGTGCTGGACGCCGGTTGTGTCACCGACTCGCAGGGCGTTTTTGCGGCTGATCTTTCCCACGCCGACCTGGGAGGATTACCTGTCGCTGGCTTTCGACGAAATTCGCCAATACGGCGCGGGTTCCATTCAGGTCATCCGCCGATTGCGCTCGGCGCTGCTGAGCCTGGCCGATTCGGTGGTTGAGGCCGAGTATAAGGAGGCGATACAGCGGTATCTCCGCCATTTGAATCTGATGGTGGAACATTCGCTGCTCGATGCTGAAGATCAGATCATGGCGCTTCAGGAAGACCGGCAGGGGCTGGGATTGTCGCGGCGGCGGGTCGAACGCTAGGAACACTGTTACCGGACGCTGAGAAAGCATCCGGGATTAAACACAGGACTTTCGCTTCGGATTCAAAAACCGTTCGGGGTGAGCTTGTCGAACCCCGTTTTTACCGATGAATGCCCTTCGACCGCTGAGCGTGCCGAAGCGTCAGAGCGAACGGATGGAGCGAAAGCCCTGAAACAATTTCACGGAGGACACAATGTCGTTGGAAAAAAATTTGACTGCCGCGCCCTTGCGCGCCCCGCCTGCCGCCGCCATTGCTGGCATCCTGTTTGCGGTTCTGTTGATGGTCAGCTTTGGGCTGATCCGGCTGGCGATCCCGGCGGATCCGCTGGAAGCGGGGGCATGGCTGAAAACCCGTTCAAACACGGTTGTGCTGGCGCTGAATCTGGCGCCGTTCGCCGGAATTGCTTTTCTCTGGTTCATCGGCGTGCTGCGCGACCGGCTGGGCGAGCGGGAAGACCGCTTCTTCGCCACCGTCTTTCTCGGCAGCGGGCTGCTGTTTCTCGCCATGCTGTTCATGTCGGCGGCAATGGTGGGCGGCCTGATCATCGCCTACACCGCCGATCCCAACCGGCTGATCGGTTCCGCCACCTTTGCCTCCGCTCGCGCCATCGCCTATGAAATCATGAACATCTACGCGATCAAGATGGCGGGGGTGTTCATGATCGCAACGTCCACCCTGGCCCTGCGCACCGGGTTTATCGCCCGCTGGATTGCATGGATCGGCTATGCGGTGGCGCTGCTGCTTCTGCTCAGCAGCCGCTACATTGAGGGAGTCCTCATGGTCTTCCCGCTGTGGGTGCTGCTGATCAGCGTTTATATCCTGATTGACAACCTGCGCCGGTCGTCGGCTGAACCTGAAGGAGACACCCCGAAATGAAGTTATTACCGTTATTTTCCGCGATCCTCTTTGCCGCGCTGGCGTTGAGCAGCTACGCCAGCCCGCCCGCCGCCGATTCATCGCCGCTACCCGCGCCAGTGGTCAATCCGCCGCCAGCGGTCAAGCCTCAGCCCAGGGATGTGCTGAAATCAATGGCCGCCTATTTGCGCACGCTCGACCGCTTTACCGTGCGGGTTGAGAAGATCACGGAATTGATTCTGCCCACCGACCAGCGGTTACATGCGGATCAAACGATGGAGGTTGCGATTCACAAACCCAACCGGATGCGGATTGATTACCAGAATCTCAGCGGCGGGCGGCAACTGTTCTACGATGGACAGACCTTTGCGCTGTACACGCCGGAAGCCAAGGTCTACGCCAGCGCCACCGCTGCGCCGACCCTTGACGAGACCCTGGATTTGCTCGAAACCCAATACCGGATTTCGGTGCCGATAGCCGATTTGCTGGTCGCCAACCCGGACAGCCGCCTGGTGCAGAATCTCACCTCGGAAACCTATGTGGGCCGGATTCTGGTGCATGGGGTTCCCTGTCACCATCTCGCCTTCCAAACGCCGGATTTGGACTGGGAAATCTGGATTGAGGACGGTCCTAGGCCATTGCCCCGCCGCCTGTTGCTAACGGACAAGAGCGTGGAGGGCGAACCGCAGATGACCGCCAATCTGAGCGAATGGAATCTCACCCCGCAATTCGCCGCCGATTACTTCAGCTTCAAACCGCCGCAAGGCGCTCAGAAAATCAAGTTTCTGAACGCAGCGCCCGCAGCGGTCGCACCCGCCAAAACCGCCCCATAGCTTCGGGAGAATCTGATCATGTGTTTTCACACTGGACCGACTTGAAACGAGCGATGGCGGTGGCCCTGATCGTGGGACCGATGCTGGCGCTGATCAGCGTTGATATAGAAGCGCGTGGCGGCGGTGGCCGTGGCGGCGGTGTAAGAACGCCGCGAGCCAATGTCGGAGGAGGCGGGGGTGGCCGCGACTTCAACCGGAGCAATGTTGATGTCAGCCGGAGAGATGTCAACGTCAACCGCGATGTCAACGTCAACCGCGATATCAATATCAATCGCAATGTAGACGTCGATGTTGATCGCAACTGGAGTTATCCGGTCGGCGCGGCAGCGGTGGCGGTGGGAACCGCTGTCGCGGTAGGCGCTATCGTGTCCTCCGTGCCGCCAAGCTGTAGCACCATCGTAGTTGATGGCGTGACTTACCAGAATTGCGACGGCGCCTACTACGCGCCTCGTTACGATGGCCCGACCGTGGTGTATGAAGTGGTCTCGCCACCGTCTGGCTGGAATCAATAATCTCAGGACTTTCGCTTCGGATTGAAAAACCGTTCGGGGTGAGCTTGTCGAACCCCGTTTTTCCGATGAATGCCCTTCGACAAGCTCAGGGCGAACGGATGAAGCGAAAGTCCTGAATCTGAAAGACTCTCCATCTTCCCCTCGCTCACTGACGGGCGAGGAAACACCGGCCTGTCATCCAGAGGAAGCGCCCCAATGAAACCTGCTCTTCTTATTCCCTTGTTTACGCTATGTATTCTGCTGATCGCTGGTTGCGCCAAGCCGCAGGGAGACACCGCCTCCGAGAAACGCGCCAGTATCGAATGGATGGCTCAGGATACGCTGGCCGAAGCGTATCGGCTGAATCCGGGACTTCAGGGTAAAGTCAAACGGGCGGCCGGCTATGGCGTGTTCAGCAACCGAGGCCATAAATTCCTGGTTGTGAGTTCCGGCAACGGTTACGGGCTGGTGCATGACAATAGCACCGGTCGGGATACCTACATGAAATGGCGGAAATCGGCGCCGGACTGGGCGTTGGCATCAAGGATTTCCGCGCTGTGTTTGTGTTTCAGAACGGACAAACGCTCAATCAATTCGTGGCCAGCGGCTGGGACTTCGGCGGCGATGTCGGCGCGTCAGCCAAAACCCGCACCCAAGGCGAGCAGGTCAGCGCCGGAGCGTCGGCTCAGGGGATCGAAATTTACCAGTTCACCGATAGGGGTTTGGAGTTGGCGGCGACTATCGCGGGCGCCAAATACTGGAAGGATGAAGAACTGAATGCCGTTCGTTAGGGCTTGATATCACCAAGGAAAACCGATGAATACGCAAAGCAAGTTCCCGACCCAATCCCTCTCTACCCTGGCTGCTCAGTCCATGATGCCCGCCGCCGCGCAACAGGCGGTGGATTACTGGGTGGATGGCTGGCAGCGCACCATCCTGTTCTGGGACGTGCTGCGCCAGCGCAGCGACCAGTACTACGCCCAGAAAGCCAAGGCCGTGCCGCATGTGCTCAGTTTCGACACTGAACTGGTGCTGGATGGCCGCACCTTTGCGCGGCCGGTTAATTACGGGCTGGTGCGGGTCAAGTCGCCCGTCGCCGAACCGAAGGAGTCTCTGAGTTATGGCCTGGTGCGGATTGAATCGGAGGCGGATGAGGCGGAGAGCGCCGATCTGAAAAAGCGCCCGTTCGTGGTGGTGGATCCCCGCGCCGGGCATGGGCCGGGCATCGGCGGCTTCAAGGCCGATAGCGAACTGGGCGTCGCCATGCGCGCTGGTCATCCCTGCTATTTCGTCGGCTTCACCCCTGACCCGATGCCGGGCCAAACCATCGAAGACATTATGCGGGCCGAAGCGATCTTTCTGGAAAAGGTCATCGAACTGCATCCCGAGGCCGAAGGCAAGCCCTGCGTGATCGGCAATTGTCAGGCGGGCTGGGCGGTGATGATGCTGGCCGCGACCCGCCCGGAACTGTTCGGCCCGATCATCGTTCCCGGTTCGCCCCTGTCGTACTGGGCCGGGGTGGAAGGCCAGAACCCGATGCGCTACACCGGCGGTCTGCTGGGCGGCAGTTGGCTGACGGCGCTGATGAGCGATCTCGGTTCCGGTAAATTTGACGGCGGCCATCTGGTCGGCAACTTCGAGAATCTCAATCCCGCCAACACGCTATGGGCCAAGAATTACGATCTCTGGTCCAAGGTGGACACCGAAGGCTCGCGCTTTCTGGAATTTGAGAAGTGGTGGGGCGGCCACGTCAACCTCAACGCCGAAGAAATGCAGTGGATCGTGGATCAACTGTTTGTTGGCAACCGGCTGGCGACCGCTGAAATTGTCACCAGCGACGGCGTGCGCATTGATCTGCGCAATATCCGCTCGCCGGTCGTCTGCTTCTGTTCCAAGGGCGACAACATCACCCCGCCGCAACAGGCGCTCGGCTGGATCGTTGATTTATACGAGAAGGACGAGGACATTCTGGCCCAGGGCCAGACCCTGGTGTACGCGATTCATGACAGCATCGGTCATCTCGGCATCTTTGTCTCCGGCGGGATCGCCAGGAAGGAGCATCAGGAATTTGCCTCCAACATTGATCTGATTGACGTGCTGCCGCCCGGTCTGTACGAGGCGGTGCTGACCCCCAAAACCGCCGATGCGGCCAATCCTGAGCTGATTGAAGGCGACTGGATCGCCCGCTTTGAACGGCGCAGCCTGGCCGATCTGCGGGCCATTGTGCAGCCCGATCCGGAAAACGAGCGCCGCTTCGCTACGGCCAAGCGGGTTTCCGAAATCAACCTTGGCCTGTATCGCACCCTGTTTCAGCCCTTTGTGCAGGCGTTCACCAATTCGCAAACCGCGGAATTACTGCACCAGATCAATCCCGCCGAACTGCCGTATATGCTGTTTTCCGACCGGAATCCGCTGATGCGCCAGATCGCTGAACTGGCCGAACAGGTGCGCGGCCAGCGCCAGCCGGTTTCTCCCGATAATCCGTTGCTGCACTATCAGGCGATGATTTCGGAAGCGATCATTGCCGCCCTGGATGGCTACCGCGATCTGCGGGATCGGAGCATGGAGCAGATTTTTCTGGCGATATACAGCTCGCCGCTGATGCAGGCGCTGGCAGGGATGCGCGCCTCGGACGATCCGCCGCGTCGCCGTCCCGGTCTGGAGCCGGAGCGAATCGCCTTCATTCAGCAGCGCATGGCGGAACTCAAGGCGCGACTGGCTGAAGGCGGCTTGCGCGAAGCCGCTCTGCGCAGTCTGGTGTATATCGGGATGGCTGGCTCTGGCGTGGACGAGCGGGCCTTTAATGAGTTGCGCCGGATTCGCTCCGAACACGGCGGCCTGACGCTCGAACAGTTCAAGCAGGTCATGCGCGAACAGTTCTTCGCCCTGCTGCTGAATCGGGATGAGGCGCTGGCCGCCATTCCGAAGCTGTTGGAGGCGGATACGGCGGATCCCCTGGATCGGGCGCGGCGCTGACCGCGATCCGGCAGGTGGCGACGGCGGTCGGCGAACTGTCTGGCGAAAAGGCGGAGCGGCTGGCGCACATTGAAGCATTGTTCGGAACCGCTGCGCTGGCGGCGCCCGTTGCCGACTCAATCCAGGCCGATGTCACGGCCATACATCAGGAAAAATAGTCATGGAACAGAAGCATAAGAAATATGAGGGGCTGATCGCCCGCTGCCAGGGGTTCGCGCCGGTTCCCACGGCAGTCGCTCATCCCTGCGATGAATCGTCCCTGAAAGGCGCGGTGGAAGCCGCCGAACTGGGCATTCTGCAACCGATTCTGGTCGGGCCAAAAGCGCGGATTCAGCGGTCGCCGCGCAATTTGGACTGGACATCTCGCGCTACGAGATCGTGGATGCGGAGCACAGTCACGCCGCCGCCGAAGAAGCGGTGCGGCTGGCCCGCGAGGGCAAGGCGGAAATGCTGATGAAAGGCAGCCTGCATACCGATGAACTGATGGGCGCGGTGGTGAAGACCGGGACGGGGCTGCGCACGGAGCGGCGGGTCAGCCACGCCTTCATCATGGATGTGCCGACGCTGGATCGCGCCATTATCGTGACCGATGCGGCGATCAACATCTTCCCGACCCTGGAAGACAAGATGCACATTATCCAGAACGCCATTGACCTTTCCTGGGCGCTGGGGGTTGAACAGCCCAAAGTGGCGGTGCTGTCGGCGATGGAGACGGTCAATCCCAAGGTGCCCTCCACGGTGGAAGCGGCGGCGCTGTGCAAGATGGCCGACCGGGGCCAGATTACCGGCGGCATTCTCGATGGGCCGCTGGCGCTGGACAATGCGATTAACCTCAAGGCGGCTCAGATCAAGAAAATTGTATCGCCGGTGGCCGGTCATGCCGACATTCTGGTCGTCCCTGATCTGGAAGGCGGGCAACATGCTGGCCAAGAGTCTGACCTTTATGGCCGATGCCGACGCC
>JAAUTD010000184.1 GCA_012031845.1 Synechococcaceae cyanobacterium SM1_2_3 | reverse complement strand
ATTGGCACGGTGCTGGTCCTGCAATCATGGCGGTGACTGGGCGGGTTCATTTCGGCTGGGCCAAACCGGTGCCGGTCAATTACCGCCGCCTGCGCCAGCCCAAGCGCGACATGGCGCTGGTGGCGCTGGCCGGGCCGATGTCCAATCTGCTGATGGCCTTCGGTTGGGCGCTGGCGGCGGTCGTCGGCCACAGTGTGCAGACGGCTTTACCGTGGCTGGGCGAACCGCTGCTGCTGATGGGCATTGCGGGCATTAATGTCAACGTCATGCTGGCCGTACTCAATCTGATCCCGATTCCGCCACTGGACGGTTCGCGGGTGTTGGTGGGGATACTGCCGAATCGTTTCGGGGAAATGATGGCGCGAATCGAACCTTACGGCCTGATTATTCTAGTGCTGCTGCTGGTCAGTGGCGTGTTAAATCTGATGCCAGTCGTCAATAGCGTCAACCATTTTATTCTGACCCTGTTCTTCTAATTTCAAATCCGGGCTTAAATCTCTTTATTATGGAAATCACCCTCACCGGCATTACCACCACGGGCGCTCCGCATCTCGGCAATTATGTCGGCGCCATTCTGCCCGCCATTGAAGCCAGTCGGCGCCACGATGTGCAATCGTTCTATTTTCTGGCCGATTATCACGCCTTGGTCAAATGCAATGATCCGGCGCTGGTTCACCAATCACGGTTGGAAGTCGCCGCGACCTGGCTGGCATTGGGCCTGGATGTGGATAATGTCATTTTCTATGCCCAGACCGATATCCCCGAAATCCTGGAATTGACCTGGATGCTGACCTGCGTAACCGCCAAGGGTCTGATGAATCGCGCTCATGCCTATAAGGCGGCAGTGGCCGAAAATCTGGCTGATCCCGATAAAGATCCGGATAAAGCGGTGACAATGGGACTGTTCTGCTATCCAATTTTAATGGCCGCCGATATTCTGATGTTCAAGGCCAGCAAAGTGCCGGTGGGCAAGGATCAGATTCAGCATCTGGAAATGGCCCGCGACATTGCCGCCCGCTTTAACTATTTCTACGGCGAGCATTTTGTCTTGCCGGAAGCGGTGGTGGATGAGAAAACCTCAGTGCTGGTTGGACTCGATGGGCGCAAGATGAGCAAGAGTTATGGCAACACGATTCCGCTGTTCGAGCCGGAAAAATCATTGCGCAAACTGATCATGCGGATTAAAACCAATTCGCTGCCGCCGGAAGCGCCCAAAGACCCGGATACCTGTGCGCTGTTCCAGATTTATCAGGCTTTTGCGACGGCTGAAGACAGCGCGGCGATCCGTCAACGCTATGCGCAAGGGATTGGCTGGGGCGAGATGAAACAAATCCTGTTTGAACTGTTGAACGTCCATTTGACGGAACCGCGCCAGCGTTATCAGGAGTTATTGCAGGCCCCCGATCATATTGAGCAGATTCTTAAACGCGGCGCAGTGCGGGCGCGAGAATACAGTGCGCCTTTTTTGCAGCAGTTGCGGCAAGCTGTGGGGATTCGGCCGTTGGGAAGAATCAGCAGTGAGGAGTAATCAGTGCAATTAGCACTTTTTTCAGAAAGCGTCAAAGGATTGATCCCTGGAAAAAACAGCACGGCTAACAAATTGGGTTTGCATGATCAGCAATTCCATAATTGGTATCGGTTTGTCTTATCCTTCCCGCCTCATTTAGTCAGGCAATATATTGATCGATTCGGCTTGCAATCTAGGCAAACCATCCTGGATCCATTCTGCGGTACAGGAACAACCCTTGTTGAATCCAAGATTCTAGGAATTAGCAGTATTGGCATCGAAGCTAACCCAATGGCGCATTTCGCCAGCATGGTTAAGGTGGATTGGTCGGTAAATAATCATGCCGGTTTAATCGATCACTCCAGTCGCGTTGCTGATTACGCAGAAAAGCTTACTCAGGTAGAATCGGTTACAAATCTGCGAATTTTACCCGCAGAGGCTGATTTGCTTTTACTAAAGGACTCGATAAGCCCGCTGCCTCTGCATAAAAGCTTAATTCTTCTTGAAGCGATCAATCATTACTACGACCAACGCTACTCTCATTACCAACGACTTGCTTTTGCAAAGGCGCTGGTATTTTCCATAAGCAATCTTCATTTCGGCCCAGAGGTTGGCGTTTGTCGCTTGAAAAAACAGGATGCGCCGGTTGTCGAATGCTGGATGAAAGAAGTGTTATCAATGGCTAAGGATTTACGCTCTGTTTCTGAAAATTGCCCATCTACTCAAGTGCATCATGCTGATGCAAGGCAGTTATCTACTGTGTTGCAACCCAATAGCATAGATGCGGTATTTACTTCCCCGCCCTATCCCAATGAAAAAGATTATACCCGCACCACTCGCCTTGAATCAGTGCTTCTTGGATTTATCAACAACAGAAACGAATTAAGAACTCTTAAACAGGGATTGCTTCGTTCAAATACCAGAAATGTTTACAAGGGAGATATTGACGATCAATGGGTCTTTCATCATCAGGAAATCCAGGCCATTGCCAACTCTATTGAAAGTCGGCGAATTGAACTTAATAAAACATCAGGATTTGAAAAACTCTATGGCCGGGTAACCAAACTTTATTTTGGCGGCATGGCCCGTCACTTGGCGCAATTGAGGCCCTTTTTGAAATCAGGCGCATATCTGGGCTATGTCGTTGGGGACCAAGCCTCCTATTTTCAGGTTATTATTAAAACTGGGGAAATACTGGCGGACATTGCCCAAGCTCTGGGTTATAAAGTAGTAGCCCTTGACCTTTTCCGCACCCGCTTTGCTACCGCCACCAAACAACAGTTGCGTGAGGAAGTTGTAATACTGCAATGGATCTGATAATAAATCACAGCAAGAAGGAAAAAGGATATGGCTAATGGAAGCAATCGCTATACTCAACTTATTGAGGACATTTTTAATCAGTATTATCGAGAAGGCGATCATGAAGTAGCGTTTGAACGGGATGACTTGGTAAGGTCTGCTGAAAAACTGGGGATCAAACTGCCCAAGAATCTTGGGGATGTCGTTTATAGCTTTCGCTACCGCGCTAATCTTCCTGCTGCAATTTGCCGACGAGCGCCGGAAGGACTGGAATGGGTGATTCGTTCAACGGGACAGGCAAAATATCAATTTTCATTAACTTCCATGCCGCGGATTATCCCAAATACCTTGTTGGCGGAAACTAGAATTCCAGATGCAACCCCCGGCATTATTGCCAAATATGCGCTCAATGACGAACAAGGGCTGCTTGCAAAACTTCGTTACAACCGATTGATTGATATATTTACTGGCGTTACCTGCTACTCCCTACAAAACCATCTGCGAACCACGGTGCCTGATATAGGGCAAGTTGAAACGGATGAGATTTATGTCGGTTTAGATCAACGCGGCGCACATTATGTATTTCCAGCACAGGCAAAAGGCGGATCCGATCAACTTGGGATCGTTCAGATAGAACAGGACTTCGCTTTGTGTTCCGCCAAATTTCCTATTCTGATCTGTTGTCCCATTGCCGCGCAGTTCATTGTGGACAACCTTATCGCACTCTTTTCCTTTGAGATAGGCGAAAGCGGGGTCGCGATCAGCGATGAAAAACACTATCGGCTGGTGCTTCCAGAACAAATGACTGATGACGATGTGGCGAATTATCGCAATAGAATGTTCAAACCGGCTGCACAAGGCCGGTCATCAACCCCATGAACGCCACTGACACCCCACTCCTCGCCAAAGTCGGCGGCGAACCGTATACCCAATTTCCGCAAGACCTGTATATTCCGCCCGATGCGCTGGAAGTGTTTCTGGAAGCCTTTGAAGGACCGCTGGATTTATTGCTGTATCTCATCAAACGGCAAAATCTCAATATCCTCGACATTCCCATCGCCGACATTACCCGGCAATACATGGACTATCTGGCGCTGATGCAGGAGATGCGACTGGAATTGGCGGCGGAATATCTGGTGATGGCGGCCTGGCTGGCGGAAATCAAATCGCGGCTGCTATTGCCGCGACCCGCTTCCGCCGAAGCGTTGGAAGACGATCCCCGCGCCGAGTTAATCCGCCGACTTCAGGAATATGAGCGGTTCCAGCAGGCGGCGCAGGCGATGGACGCACTGCCGCGCTTGGAGCGCGATATATTCGCCGCCCATGCTGAACCGGCGCATCGTGAAACCTTCAAAACCCCGCCGCCGGTCAATCTGGCCGATTTGCTCAGCGCCTTGCGCGACGTGATGAACCGCGCCGAGATGTTTGGCCATCATCACATTCGGCGTGAGGCGATCTCGGTGCGCGAACGAATGAGCCAAGTGCTGGAACAACTGGATGCGCTGCGTTTTACCGCTTTTACCGCGCTGTTTCGCCCGGAAGAAGGACGGATGGGAATCGTAGTGACGTTTCTAGCAGTGCTGGAACTGTTGCGCGAGGCGCTGCTGGAACTGGTGCAGGCCGAGCCGTTCGCGCCAATTCATGTCCGCCGCCGGATTTGAGCCGCCGCCATGCCGGAACTGAAAGCCATTGTTGAGGCGCTATTGCTGGCTACCGACGAACCGCTGACCCTTGAACGGCTACTGGACATTTTTCCAGAGGCGGAGCGGCCGGATCGATCCGCGTTGCAGGCGGCGTTGACCGAGTTGGCCGCGGATTGCCACGGGCGCGGGGGTAGAACTGGTCGAAGTCGCCAATGGTTTCCGCCTGCAAGTGCCGAAAGCGTTCTCGCCGTGGGTGTCGCGGCTGTGGGAAGAACGCGCCGCCAGTTATTCCCGCGCCCTGCTGGAAACGCTGGCGCTGATTGCCTACCGCCAGCCGATCACCCGGGGCGAAATTGAAGATGTGCGCGGAGTCAGCGTCAGCAGCAGCATCATGAAAACCTTGCAGGAACGTGGGTGGATCAAGGTGATCGGCCATCGCGAAGTGCCGGGGCGACCGGCGCTGTTCGCCACCACCCGCGTATTTCTGGACTATTTCAACCTCAAGAGCCTGAGCGAACTGCCGTCGCTGGCTGCGCCGCGCGATCTGGACGCGATTGGCGCCGCGCTGGACACTCGCAACGCCCAGCAGCGCACTGGCTCCCCACTTCAAACGGAATTTCCCGATGTCTGAACGCTTGCAAAAATTACTGGCCCGGGTTGCCTTGGCTCCCGCCGCCAGATTGAGGACTGGATTCGCCAAGGCCGGATCACGGTGAACCATGCGCCCGCGCAACTGGGAATGCTGGTCAATGGCGCAGAAAAAATCCACATTGACGGCAAACTGACGCCGTTGCGTCCCTTCGGCCAACAGCGCCGGGTATTGGCCTATTACAAGCCGGTCGGCCAAATCACCAGCCGTAGCGATCCCGAAGGCCGCCCCACTATTTTTGAACAGTTGCCGCCGCTGGATAACAGCCGCTGGATCGTGGTCGGGCGACTCGATCTGAATACCCAGGGCTTGCTGTTGGTGACCAATGACGGCGAACTGGCGAACCGGCTGATGCACCCGTCGTCGCAGATTGAACGCGAATACGCGGTGCGGGTCTTTGGCGCAGTCACGGTGGAAATGCTGAAGCGGTTGCGGGAAGGGGTGACGCTGGACGATGGCCTGGCGCGGTTTGACGATCTGCGCGAGGTGGGCGGCGAAGGGGTGAATCGCTGGTATCACGTCATTTTGCGGGAAGGCCGCAATCGCGAAGTGCGGCGGCTCTGGGAATCGCAAGGCGTAACCGTCAGCCGATTGACCCGGGTGCGCTATGGGCCGATTACCTTGCGCCGGGGTCTGCGCACGGGACAGTGGGATGAGCTGAACGATATGCAAATCCGGGCGCTGCTGGAGGCGGTTGGCGACGCGCCGCTGGCGCAAGCGCCAGAGCCAGAGCAACTTGCCGCAAAGCCGCGCCGTCCAGCTCGACCCAGGAGCATGGGGCCGCGCCCAAACCTGTCTCCCGACAGTGAACGCAAGACCAGCGCCCAAGCGCGAAAATCGCACAAGCCGTGGGAAGTCAAATTCGGCAGACCCGGTTCCGTAAAGTCTGGCCCCAGTCGCCCCATCAATCCTGGGCGCGGAAAACCTGACCGGTAACGCCCTTGCTGTCCGGCCCCAGCAGATACAGATAAACCGCCAGCACCTCGTCCGGGCTGGCCCACTCATTCGGGTTGCGGCCCGGATAGGCGCGCATGGACAGTTCGCTGCGCACCCGCCCCGGGTCGATGCTGTTGACCCGAATCGGCGTATTCGTTTCCAGTTCGTCGGCCAGCAGCTTCATCAAGGTCTGTGCGCCACCCTTGGCGACGGCATAAGCGCCCCAATACGCCCGACCCTCTTCGCTCACCTGATCCGCCGTGAACACCACGGACGCATCGGCGGAGCGATTCAACAGACCCAGCGTGGCCTGAGTCAGCAGAAACGGCGCATTAAGGTTGACTTGCAGGGTGCGATACCAGAGTTCGATGTCGAAGTTGGCTATCGGCGTCAATCCGGCAAACAGCGCGGCGTTATGCAGCAGCCCATCGAGTCGGCCAAATTCGGCGTCCAGCACCTGCGCCAGATCGGCGTAATCCTTCGGCGTCGCCCCTTCCAGATTCATCGGATAGATGGCCGGTTTGGGATTGCCCGCCCGTTCAATTTCGTCATAAACCTGTTCCAGTTCGCGCACCGTGCGCCCGATCAGAATCACGGTTGCGCCGTGGCGAGCCAGGCGACAGGCCGCAGCCCGACCGATGCCGGTACCCGCGCCCGTCACCAGAATGACCCGATCTTTTAGCGCATCAGCGGCAGGCTGGTAATTTTTCATGGCGACACCTTGTCCAGCAGAGTTATTTTCATGATTTTATAAGACGTTTGGCTAACCACTCAGTTTTCGGCAGCGCGGCGGCGATAGCGATGTCGGGATCGCCACGCCAGCCACAGCTTGCGCAACGGGGTCAGACAGGTGCGCTGCTCCAGCAGGCGATAACCGTCCTCGGCAATTTCCGCCAGCAGCGCCATCGCCAGTTCCATCCGAATCAGCAGGCTGCGCTGGGCATAACGATCCATGTCCGGCAGCGCCTCCAGCGCCCGCCGGTGATAGTCGCGAATCCGATCCGCCTGGAAGATAAACAATTGCCGAACTCGATCTGTCGTTTGCGCCGCCATTAAATCGCTGATCTGGACGCCAAAGCGCCGCATTTCATCCTCTGGCAGATAGAACCGTCCCTGCTGAACTCGCGGGCGCACCTCGTACAGCAACTCAAACAACAGCAGTAACGCCCCGGCTTCGTGAGCAAAACGCGGAGTGGCCCGCCGATCCTGATAACCCAGAATCTCCGCGGTCAGCAGCGCGGGGATGCTGCCGCGCCGATGCACATACAAGGTCAACTCGGTAAAACTGGGATAGGCGTCGTAATCCAGATCCATCGCTACGCCGTCCAGCAGTTCGCGAAAATACTCTTCAGGCAAATTGAACCCGGCCAACTGCGGTTGCAGCGCGCGAGTCACCGGATGTTGCGGATCACCGGCAAACAGCCGCCCAATTTCGGCTCGCCACCAGTCCAATTTGGTCCGGGCAATGCCATCATCCCGGCATTCTTCGACGATCCGCGCCGTTTCCAACAGCAACGCCTGAATCGCGACCAGCGTTTGAC
>JAAUTD010000183.1 GCA_012031845.1 Synechococcaceae cyanobacterium SM1_2_3 | reverse complement strand
GGCGGGCGCGGCTACCACGACCGCCCGCGCCATCCCCGCCGGGCCAAGAATATCCTGAATAAATTCCTGCACTTCGCGGCCACGTTCGCCGATCAGCCCAACGACCACCACCTCAGCATTGGTAAACCGGGTCATCATCCCCAACAGAACGCTTTTGCCGACGCCCGAACCGGCGAACAGGCCCATCCGCTGACCGCGCCCCACTGAGAGCAAAGCGTTAATGGCGCGCACTCCGACGTCCAGTGGTTCACGGATCGGTTTGCGCATCAGCGGATTGATGGTTTTTCCGGTCAAGGTCGCCAGTTCGGTGCGTTGCGGCGGCGGTAGCCCGTCCAGAAACCGGCCCGCTCCATCCAGCACTCGCCCAAACAGCCCGTCGCCCATCCGCACCTGGCTGGCCCCGCCAGTAGGAATCACCCGCGAGTTGGGCATCAATCCATGAATATCGCCGCTCGGCATCAGGAACAGCTTGCCGCCGGCAAAGCCCACCACTTCGGCTTCGACCTGGCCGCCGCCGGGACTGACCACCAGGCAACGTGAACCCACTGGCGCTACGCAACCCGCTGCTTCCAGAGTCAGTCCCACCATCCGGGTCAACTGGCCTTCCACCACCAGACTGGGGGTTTCGGCGACGCGCAGCCGCCGTTGCGCCAGATGCGCCCGCCAGCGGGCCGAGCGGTTTGAATCAGCCATGAGCTGGCTCACGTTCGTCTCCCAGCACGGTGGCGATCACCGCGCCCAAGCGCTTTTCAACTGTGGCGTCAATTCGCGACAGATCGGTGTTCACCATGCAGCCGCCACGAGTGATGGCCTGATCTTCAAGAATGCGCCAGACCGGCTCATCCTCACGGCCCAACGAGAGGACTTCACGGATTAAATGAGCATCGTCGGGATGCAGACGAACCTGGACGCCAACACTGGCGACTGGCAGCAAACTGACTGCTTCACGCACCACCGCGACAATCTCACCCGGAGAAACCCGCAGCTCCCTTCGCACCAGTTGCCGGGCGATTTCAACCGCAAGACTTGCCAGTTCATCCTCAACGGTTTTATCCAGATGCTCCAGCGGCCGGTGCATCGCGCTCAGAATCTGGTCAAGCTTTTGCACCCGCAAGGTGGTTTCATCGCGGCCCGCCGCCAGCGCCTCGGCATAGCCGCGCTGATAGCCTTCGGCATGGCCTTCCTGCTGGCCTTTTTTGTAGCCCTGGTCACGCCCTTCCCGCCGCCCTTCCTGATACCCGGCGGCGAAGCCTTCCTCGTGTGCTTCGCGCTGGATTGCTTCAATGTCGTCCAGCGTGGGCGGCGCCGACGGGGATTTGGTCGGCGGGCGAGACGCCTCGCGGACGTTTTCGCTGCGAGCGGAATTGATATTCGTGACCGGCGCGGGTTCCGGTGCGGGCGGCGGCGGCTCGACGCTGGGCAATTCCCAGCGCTGATAGGCCGTCAGATGGTCGCCTGAGATGACCTTAGACAAGCTGTTCTCCCTTCGTACCCAAGGTTATTTCGCCGGCCTCGGCCAGCCGTTTGGCAGAAGCCATGATCTCCTTCTGCGCGGTTTCGACATCACTGAGCTTGACCGGCGGCATCGCCTCCAGATCGTCGCGCAACAGCTCGGCGGCGCGCTTGGACATGTTGCCCATGATCTTGTTGCGAATTCCGGGTTCTGCCCCGCGCAACGCCACGAGCAGCGTTTCGGAGGAAACTCGCGCAGCAGGGTTTGAATATCGCGGTCGCTGAGGCTGATCAAACTCTCGAACACCACCATCATTTCTTCGATCTTGTTGCCCAGTTCAGGGTCGGCTTCCTTAATCTTGTCCAGAATCTGGCTTTCGACACTGCCATCCAGCCGCCCGAGAATTTCCGAAGCCCGCTTGGGACCGCCAATCTTGGACGTAACCGCCGCGCTGATATTGCGCATCACCTGTTTCTCAATCAGTTCATTCAGTTCTTCCAGCGCCCCCGACGGCACTTCGTCCAGGGTCGCCACCCGCAGCAGCGCTTCTTCCCGCAGCGCCGCGGGCAATAACCCTACGATTTCGGCGGCCTGTTCGGCGCGCAGCGACGACAGCACCAGCGCCACCACTTGCGGATGTTCGTCGCGCAGGCCGCCGGCAATGGCGCTGGCGTCCATCCACTTCAGCGAATCCACCCCGGTGCGAGTCTCGTTATCAAAGATGTGATCCAGAATCCCCTTGGCCTTATCGCGGCCCAGGGCGCGGATCAGTACGCCGCGAATGTAGTTTTCACTATCCAGCATCAGTGAACTCTGCTGGCTGATTTCCTCGTTGAAGCTATGCACGATTTCACTGATTTGATCGCGATTGACCTGGTTCAGACTGGTCATGGCGACGCCGATTTTGTGCAGTTCACGCGGGTCGAGATGCCGCAGAATTTCGGCGGCCCGATCCTCGCCGAGCGCCATCAGCACGACGGCGGCCCGGTCAACGCCTTTCAAATTCGATGTGGTGAGTTCTGGCATGGTTTAAGCCTCGCTGGTCAGCCAGTTCTTGATGACTTGCACTGCCCGTTTGGGATCTTCAGTGACCAGCGCGCGCGCCAGATCCATGCGGCTGTCCAGTTGTTCGGCGGGACTTGCCAAAACCTTGGGCTGACCGTTTTCAAGAACGCCGCCGATCTCAACCCGATCTTCCAGCAGCCCTTCCATGCCTTCCTCGGTCGGAGCCGGCAGTGCGCCTGCCGTTGATCCATTGCCGTTGCCATTCTTGGCGATGGCCGGGACTGGCGTGGGCAACAGACGCCGCATGACTGGACGCACCACCAGCAGCAGAATCGCCAGCGCCAGCAGCGCAATGACCAGCCACTTGACCAGCTCCAGAAACCAGGCTTGTTGCCACATCGGCAATACCGCTTCATCGAACGGCGAGGGCGCGAATGTGGCGTTCATCACATTGATGCTATCGCCCCGCTCCACATTGAAGCCGACCGCCGGCTTGACCAGCGCGGTGATCCGCTCAATTTCTTCTGGAGTCAGCGGCTTGCGCACCGCCAGACCCTCTTCGATAGCCACTCGATCATCCACCACCACTGCGGTGGAGACCCGCATAACCCGGCCCGGAGCGTTGCGGGTATGGCTGACCCGCTTGTCCAGTTCGTAATTGCGGGTCATTTCCTTGCGGGTTGTCTCCGGCGGCGCGGGCGGCGCGGCTGGATTTTGCGGCGGAACCACTTCGGGCGCCGTTGCGGCGCCGGGCGGCTGATTCGATAGCGCCCCGGGAACCCCCGCGACACTGTTCTGGCTTTTGGTTTCTTCCAGCATTTGTTCGCTGCGCAGCGGGCGCGGCTCCTGCCGGGGTTCGTAACGCTCTGCGGTTTCCTCGCTGGCGGTAAAGTCCAGATCAAGACTGACCTGGGCGCGCACCCGGCCCAAGCCCGTTACCGGAACCAGCAGTTCTTCAACCCGGCGGGCGTAACGCTCTTCCAGCCGCCGGGTATATTCCAGTTGTTCAATGTTGAGCTTGTCGCCGCGCCCTTCCCGTTCCGGCGGTGTTAACAGATTACCCGCCTGATCGATAACGGAGACCTGTTCCGGGCGCAGCTTGGGTACGCTGGACGCAATCAGATGAATGATCGCTGCGACCTGGCCTTCATCCAGCGACCGGCTGGAGCGCAGTTTCACCAGCACCGAGGCAGTCGGCGGTTGCTGCTGACGGGCGAATACTGTCTCTTTGGGAAAGGCCAGATGGACCCGGGCGTTTTCTATGGCGCCAATGGTCATGATCGACCGCGCCAGTTCACCTTCCAGCGCATGCTGGTAGCGGGCGGTTTCCATGAACTGGCTGAGGCCAAAGTTGTTCTGCTGCAATGATTCCAGGCCGTTGACCGTACTGCGCGGCAAGCCTTGGGAAGCCAGCTTCAGTCGCGCTTCATGCACCTGATGGGCGGGTACGGTCAGCGCCCCGTTGCGCGGATCAATCTTGACGGGAATATTCGCTTTCTGCAGGGCGTCCATGATCTGACCCGCGTCGCTCGGCCAAATCCCGGTACAACACGTTGTAACTGGGCGTGTTCAGCCACAGCGCCCCCGCCACCAGCAGCGCCAGCAGCGCCGCAACACCCGCCAGAATGCCGATTTCAGCCGGCCCAGGGTGGCGGAATTTCGCCAGCCAGCCGCTCCAGTCAAACGGGACCGGCGGATTTGCCAACGGGCCGTTATTTTCCTCAGCCACGGTGCGGTTCCCTTGTCATGATGAGTGTCCAGGCCAACCGGGGTTCAGACCGGCATGTTCATGATGTCCTGATAAGCGGAAACCAGTTTGTTGCGAACCTGCAAGGTGGTCTGGAAGGCCAGCCGGGATTTCTGCTGGGCGATCATGACCTCGGCCAAATCCTGATGCTGACCGCGCTCGAAAGCCGCCGCCAACTGATTGGACTGCTGCTGCGACTGGCTGACATCCACCAGCATGGATTTGAGGACGCTGGCGAAATCCTCCTGGGCCAGAGTTTCGCCACCGGGGCTCATCGGGGTTGGGGCGGCGCCGAGCAAATCGGCTGGACCGTGCGTTCCGATCATGGCGGGCGGGCTGGTTTGAATGGGGTTCATCGATTCGTACTCCCTGATTCAGTGGAATCGGCTGAAAAACGCTACGCTATCCATGCTTCAGCAAAAATCGTGCCCTGATAAAAAATTAATCGGGTTTGGCGAGATTACTGCGTTGAAAACGCTGATGGGGGGTCGCAATGCGGGTTAAATGGGTTCACTATAGCCGTTGCAGGCGACCCACCGACGCCAATTTTTTGGCGTCAGTGAGCGGCGTTTCAGCATCATTCAGTATCATCGCCACGCTTGATACTGTACTTGCGCATCTTTTCAACCAGGGTGGTTCGGCGCATTTTCAACAGCGAGGCCGCATGGGCGACCACGCCGTTGGCGTCTTCCAGCGCCGATTGAATCAATGACGATTCCAGGTCAATGATGTACTGCCGCAAGTCCAGACCTTCTGGCGGCAGACTGACCGATTCGCTGGCGACTGGCGCGGACGGCGACGCGGAATTGGCGGCGAAGTCTGCCGTGGCATCGGCTTCTTCCAGCGCAGCGGGGTAATAAGCGCGGAACTTGGGCGGCAGATCGTCAAGTTCCACTTGACCGCTGGGTTGCAGAATAGCCAGCCGTTCGATCAGGTTGGCCAGCTCGCGCACGTTGCCCAACCAGGGGTAATGGCTCAGGCAGCGCAACACCGCCGGGCCAAGGATAATCTGGGTGCCGCGTTCGTGGGTGACCCGCGCGCTCAAGTCTTCAGCCAGCAGCGGTAGATCCTCGATGCGCTCGCGCAGGGCGGGCGTCTCTATCGGAAACACATTCAGCCGGTAATACAAATCCTCGCGAAACTGGCCGGCCCGAATCAGATCATCCAGATTACGATGAGTCGCCGCGATAATGCGGACATTGGCGGTCAGGCTCCGATCACTGCCCACCCGCTCAAAGGTGTGTTCCTGTAACACCCGCAATAACTTGACCTGCATGTTTAATGGCATGTCGCCAATTTCATCCAGGAACAGGGTGCCGCCCTGCGCCAGTTCAAAGCGCCCGCGCCGGGCCGAAATAGCCCCGGTAAACGCGCCTTTTTTCGTGGCCGAATAATTCACTTTCCAGCAGATTATCGGGGATGGCGCCACAGTTGATTGGGACGAACGGTCCTTGGCTGCGGGCGGAAAAATAATGAATGTTGCGAGCCACCACTTCCTTGCCGGTGCCGGATTCACCCAGGATCAATACCGTTGCCTCAGAGGGGGCAACCCGCTGGATCAGCTCCCGCACTTGGGCGATAGCGGCGCTTTTGCCGATTAGGCTGCGGAATAATTCAGTGTGACGCTGGGATTGAGGGTTGCGGGCGTCATGATTGGCGCGTTGCTGTATCAGCTTGGCCAGCACCAGGCTTAATCGCGGATAACGAAAGGGATGCGACAAGCGCGCGGTGCAAAGGCTATCAATCGCCGTCGGCAAGGGACGGTGTTGGCTGGCTTCTTCGATCAGAATGATGGCGGCGCGAGGGGCCGCGGCGTGAATGTCTTGAATAGCGCCTTCAAGCTGTTCATCGGCGCCATGCCGACCCAGAAAAATGGCCCGCAATTCGGGATTGTGTTCAACATGATCGCGCCAGTGGGTTGATTCCGCTTTCGCGACATGAGTTTCTTCCATGAATCGTAATAACAGGCACAACTCATCGGCTCGCAAGATATCGTCATCGATCACGAGCATGGCAGTCTTCATCACTGAGTAATCCTTGCAATGGATGAAGCCTGCACGATGAGTGGTGGGGAAGATGAAGGTTGCAGCAGAGCATCCTGATACCGGCCTACGAACCGGAATTCCCCAACTCTCGGAGGCGCACAGGGCTTCCAACGCACAATGTGTGGAATTGTAGCCCTGATCTTGGCAGCGTCAAATTTTTAACGCTGGCTATTGCCGCGACGATTGGCGATAAATCGGCGGTGCTGGAGAAAAATATAGCGCTCCAGGGCTTCCTGTAGCGGGGCGTCAGGCTGGCATAGCGTCGCTTGTATCCGGTATTTATTATCCGTTGCAGTGATATCAGCGACTTCAGCATGAAGAACCAGCGGATGTGGATAGCTGAGATTGCAGTAAATCTCCAGTTGCAGCAGGGCGCCGGGCGCTGGACAAGCATCAGCATCAGCGTCCCAGCTCAGTTCATTGACGGTCAGCGTCAGCGAGCGATCCGGAGGAATAGCCTTTTGGCGGGCCAGCAACTGGCCGACCAGTTCAAGCACCAGACCGACCTTGAAATCCAGCCGCTTGAGTTCGCTGACATTGGCCAGTGCGCCGGGATCGTCGCTATAGTCGCCGACGTGAATATCCAGCGCGAACAGGGTGTGCAAGGTGGCGAGGTTGGACTGCTCGATAAGGCGCAGTTCGGTTTCGTTCGGCAATGTGGGCAGTTCCCGCCACGCCAAAGGCAATTGACCGGTGAATATCAGGCTGGAGGTGGTCATCAAGGCTCTCGCGAGAAATCCCGTTATTCCGGGAAGGGAAAAGCGGCAAAGTGTGCCGTCACTAAATGACGAGTCGTGGTTAATTGACTCGCCAGCTTGTCCATGACCATGAATCTGGCTCGGTACCGCGCTTCCAGCAGGTCTAAATAGCGACCTTGATTTTGCCGGTCTGGGTCGGAATCATCCAAAAGATCATCGCTGTCGGGCAGTTCGCCGTTCTGAGGGTCAGTGGAATCAACGGAATTTTCGGTCATCAGCTCATCGGCGCCAATATCGCTGGTTTCAGCCGTAGCCTCAACGGTGGCAGTCGTTGCCTCTTCAAGATCGGGGTTGCTATTGATCAAGGAGGCATTGGCGTCCCGGGTGCTGACTGGATAGTCGCTGGCGCTTTTAGCATAGGTGGCCGCTTTGAAATCGGCGATTTGCGAATGATTCGCCAACGTGGTTTTCGACGTGGCGCTGGATCAACCGGCGGGTTCTGCGGGGCTGGACTGCGCTCGGCGGAGCCGAGTTCGATTCTTCTGAAATCGGGACTGGCGGCGGCGCTCGTCAGGGTGATGCTCATGGTTCGCTTAATTAAAAGCTTTGATAAGCATGCAGGGCGCGGCCGGCTTTGTGGATCGCCGCAAGCTGATCGCCCA
>JAAUTD010000001.1:45000-56533 GCA_012031845.1 Synechococcaceae cyanobacterium SM1_2_3 | reverse complement strand
TCCAGGATCCGCCGCACGTTGGCCTGGTATTCGTCCACCGGCACAGCCACGCTGCCGCTGTCGAACTCTCTTTTTAAATCGTGCAAGCCGCAGTTCAGGTGGACCACGTCCGGCGCCTGCTGCAGGACCCACTCGTCCAGGTGAGCCAGGACGTTGCGGCTGGTCTCGCCGTTTTCGGCCGGGTAGATCACCTCGGCCAGCCCGGCGCTCAGTTCCCGATCCGGCAGGGTATCAAGCGTGTCGGTGTCGGCGACGACACAGCGCGGTTGATAAAACGCGCCGATCATGTTCTTGCCCAGCGGATGATTGACTGCGGTTTTACCGCCAACCGAAGAATCCACCTGCGCCAACAGCGTGGTGGGAAGCTGGATGAAATGAACGCCGCGCTGATAACAGGCCGCCGCAAAGCCCGCCATATCGCCGATCACCCCGCCACCGAGCGCGATCAGGGTGCAGTTGCGATCAAAGCGATGATTCAGCAGTGCAGTGAACATGTCATTCAGCGTGTCCAGAGTTTTGTAACGCTCGCCATCGGGCAGGATGACCGCCTCGCAGCGCAAGCCGGTGAGCGCAGCGCGCGCGCGATCCAGATACAGCGGCGCAACCGTGGTATTGCTGACGATCATGACCTGGCGGCCCGGAATATGCGGGCGCAACAATTCGGCGTGACCCAGCAAGCCGGGGCCGATGTACAGCGGATAACGGCGGTCGCCAAGTTCAACATGGAGCGTTTTCATAGCGGGCAGGCGCAAACCATTGGATTAGGGTTGACGGGAGGGTAACTGGCGCAAAATATCCCGCAGCACCTGGCGGGTTGGGCGGCCTTCCGTGATCACAATGCTGTCGGCGATTTCACGGTACAGCGGATCGCGCTGCGCGAACAGTTGCGCTAATCGCGCCTTGGGATCGGCGGTTTGCAGCAAGGGCCGACGGTGGGTATCCAACAGAGTGCGGCGCAATTGTTCGTCCACCGAGGCGACCAGATAAACCACCCGGCCCCGAACGCCCAGACAACGCCGGTTGTCAGGATCAAGAATAGCGCCGCCGCCGGTGGCGAGGATAATGTCCGGGCGCTGGGTCAGTTCGGCGATGACCGCTTTTTCCCGGCTGCGGAAACCAGCTTCGCTCTCCAGCTCGAAAATCAGCGGAATGCTGGCCCCGGCTCGTTGTTCAATTTCATGGTCGCTATCGAAAAACTCACGGCGCAACGCCTGCGCCAATCGTCGGCCAATAGTGGTTTTGCCGACCCCCATCGGGCCGACCAGAAAAATACTGGGAATAGTGCTGGGCATGTCACCTTGCCTGAATCGGGTTAAAAGCCACTTTACCGCATTATAAATCAATTAGTTATTTTTTACCCAGTCGCTTGGGAACCAGAAAAGCCTTAATCCCCATGAAGAAAACGAAACGATGGCGTGCTATTTTTTACGAATGGCAGTTCTTCATCATTGTGCTTAAAACAAGGCGAATAATCATGGCGCAACAGATCAGTCTGGAAATCCTTCGGTCCATCATGCAGGCCGAGTCCATCGAACAATTATCAATGCAGCAGATCAATGAATTGTTCCATGCTGAAAAAGACATGATGCCGTTCCTGCCCGATTCCATCTGCCAGATTGATCCGCGTAATGGTGAATTGATCGTCTACAACTCCACCGGGCGAAACGACCGCATGACGCCCCACTGCGTCAGGCGATTGCAGAAACCGCCGAAAAACCCTGTGTCATCTGTCAGGGCAAAACCACCGGAGTAGTGGATATAGCGCCATTAAGTCAGGGCGCGACCTTTATCAATAAAAACCTGTTTCCGATTATTTATCCCTTGCAGGAGATATTGGCCGAATATCGCCAACAACCGCTTTATCCCGATCCGATGCACACCGGGCGCGTCTCCTACGGCTTTCATTTCCTGCAATGGACTTCTTCCCACCACGATCAGGACTGGCATACGCTGTCATTAGAAGATGGCCTGATTGTTCTGCGCCGCCTGGCCGCGCTCGAACAGAAATTGCTCTATGAATCAGAAACATTAATGCCGCCCTCCGAAACGCCGCCGCCGCGCAAGCCCACTCACGGCTTTGTCTCCATTATCAAAAATTATGGCCTTCTCGCGGGCGGATCACTGGCTCACGGTCATCAGCAAATCGGTTACAGCAACATCATGCCCAGCCGGTTTTATAACAACTGGTGTTTTTCCCAGCGTCACCAGGGCGAATACTTCAGTCATTATCTATGGCGTGAAAATCCTGCGGAATTAACCGTGCGCGATTATGGCGACGCGATTCTGATCGTGCCCTATTTCATGCGGCGGCCTTACGATATGCTGCTGCTGGTGAAAAATACGAACCGGCAGTATTTGCATGAATTGAGTGATCCTGAAATGCGGGCGGTGACTCAGGGCATTCAGGACGCCATGCGGGCTTTATTGCGAATCATGCCCTCGCTGGGACGCGAACCGGCCTTTAATCTCACGGTGAATAATGGCCCAGGCGCGGGCCTTTATCTGGAATTTCTGGCTCATACTCAGGAAATGGGCGGCTTTGAGCAATTAGGCTTATGGGTGTGCCAGGAAAGCACGACTCATGCCGCCGCCTATTTGCGCGACGCGGTGCAGGCAGCGCCATCAGCATGAGTCCCGCCCAGATTGAGCAATTCTTTCGCCGTTTGCAGTCGGCCTGTCCCCAGCCGACCACTGAGTTGCGCTATTCCAGTCCGTTTGAGCTGCTCATCGCCGTCATGCTGTCGGCGCAAGCCACCGATAAAAAAGTCAATGAAGCCACCAGCCGCTTATTTGCCGTCGCCAATACGCCACAAGCAATACTGCAATTGGGCGAAACCGGATTAAAAGACGCCATCAAAACTATTGGCCTCTACAACAGCAAGGCGGCCCATATCCGCAAAACCTGCGATCTGTTGCTGGAACGGCATGGCGGTGAAGTCCCGCGCCATCGCGAAGCCTTGGAAGCCCTGCCGGGCGTCGGTCGCAAGACCGCCAATGTCATCCTCAATACTGCGTTTGGCGAACCGACGATTGCGGTGGACACTCATATTTTCCGGGTCGCCAATCGCACCGGGCTGGCGCCGGGCCAGACGGTGCGGGCGGTGGAAGAGGAGTTACTGAGGGTGACGCCGGATGAATTTAAGCAGGATGCCCATCATTGGCTGATTCTGCATGGCCGTTACCTCTGCACCGCCCGCAAGCCGCGCTGCCCGCAATGCCCCGCGCATGATCTGTGCGCCTATCCGCATAAAACGCTATCTCAGGAGGTCCACTGATGTTCGGCCAGGATCGCGACAGTCTGCGCCACTATTACTGCACGGTTTGGGACAAGGCCAGCACCAATCAGCCGTTGGAGCCGCTGGAGCGCATCATCGCGGCAGTCATCAGCGCCCATCCCGAATATCAACCGGCGCTGGCGAATGTCGAAACCGCGCTGGGGCGCGAATACCCGCCGGAATTGGGCGAAACCAATCCTTTCCTGCACATGGGAATGCACATCGCCATTCATGAGCAGTTGGGCAGCAACCGGCCAGCAGGAATTCTTGAGGTCTACCAACAACTGTGTCGGCGGCTGGGCGACAGTCACGCCGCCGAGCATCAGATGATGGAATGCCTGGGTGAAACCCTGTGGGAAGCGCAACGCGACCGGACCGAACCGGACGAGCAGATTTATCTGGGGCGGTTATGGCGTCTGGCGCGGCTATGATGAATATCGACGCCAAGAAAATCCCCTCTCCCGGTCATGGGAGAGGGGATTGCTTAAAACGGGGAAAACCCGGCCACCCGTTTCCGGCCTGCCGTCAATCAGCCTTCAATGGCAATGCGACGCGGCTGAGCCGTCTCACGCTTCGGCACCAGCACTTCCAACACTCCGTCCTTGCACTTGGCGCTGACCTTTTCAGCGTCCACTGCATCCGGCAGCGAGAACCGGCGCAGGAAAGCGCCCCGCACCCGCTCGACCCGCCGATATTGCTCAGTTTCTTCCTTCTGCTCGATAGCCCGCTGACCTTTCAGAGTCAACACGCCATTCTCCAGGGTGATCTCAATATCCTTGATCTCGACGCCCGGCAAATCAGCATGGATCACAAACTGGTTTGGTTCTTCCTTGATGTCCACTGCTGGCGCCCAGTCCGCGACCATCTGACCGGTCTCTGCATCGCCGATCCGGCTGGTATCCAGCAACCGATTGAATTCCCGCTGTAACTGGTTAATCAGGTTATAGGGTTCATAACGAATCAGGCTCATGTTCACACCTCCGCGAATTTCAGGTTTTGGCGATCCGATGAACACCCTCTTATCAAGGGCTTGCTAGATAAATGGTGGCGTAGCGGCAAATTTCAAGGTCATTCATTGCTTGGTTTTGCGCTAAGCTATTCCTTAACTTGAACCTCCCTTGCTGCTCTGGAACCTCGCAATGGCTGCTGCTCCGCTCTTCATCTGCCATGCCCTTGCTGACGCCGCCTTTGCTGAAGATCTGGCGCTGGCCCTGGAAACCTGCCGCCTGCGGGTCTGGCGCGACACCCATCAACTGCGTGGCAGCGACCGTTTAAGCGCCGAAGTTCGCTGGGCCATCGAACAGGCCCGGCAAGTGATTGTGGTGCTTGGCCTCAACACCGGCGATCAGGCCTGGTTGCGCCGGGAAATCGAAGTGGCGCAAGAGGTCGAACGGCGACGCAATGATGCTTACCGGGTGCTCCCGCTGCTGCTGCCTGGCTCCGACCCGGCCATTCTGGCTGACTGGTTCTCGCCGCTGCCGCGCATCACTCCCATTCAGCTCACTGCCGACGGCCTCGGCGCCGCATTGCCCACATTGCTGGCCGCCCTGGGCGAATCGCCGCCGGGCGATCCCGCTACCGACCGTAATCGCCCGCTGCTTAACCAACTGGAATTGAGCTTCAGTCGGGCTGAACCACCGGATGCCTGGCGAATCGCTGCTCGTCTGCACCGGGGTATAGAATCAACCACCACCAGCGCCACCATTACGCTTGGGTCGCTCCCCCAGCCACCCGCCGCGAAACTGTTGCGCTGGTATTGGCATAGTTACCCGTGCTGGCCCACTGACCATGTTAGACAATTCGCCCGCCGCATCGAGGCGCAATTAGCCGATTGGGGCCGGGCGCTGTATCTCACTATTTTGGCCGCGCCGGATTTGCGGCCATTGACCACGGCCTGGCGCACCGTTTCTGATCAATGGGAGCGCCGGTTAGTTATCCGCGCCGATTTAGCCGATCCCATTGCCGCGACGGTGCTGGAACTGCCGTGGGAGCTGTTACACGATGGCGCCGATTTTCTGATCCAAGGCAAGCAGCCCGTTCAATTCGTGCGCCAGATGGCAGGCGGTGGCGATGTATTCGCACCCACCCCAGCCCCGCTGCGCATTCTCTCAGTCAGTCCACGCCCAGATACTGAACCCACCGGTCACCCCGATCATCGCCGTAGCGCGTTGCCACTGCTGGAAGCCCTGGATGGTCTGGGCGCACTGATTGAACCGTGGGTGCTGAAATCTCCCAACCTGGCGGCGCTGGAAAAACAGTTGAATGACGCTTGGTCCGCCGGACGCTTGTTTAATGCGGTGCATCTGGATTGCTACCTGCGCGAGGACCTGGACAGTCGCACAATCCTGATCGGATTTGAGGCGGGTTACGACGCCGATGCGCCTATTTGCCGCCAAGCTGAATTCGTAACGGCTGCAACTCTGGCAACCCTGCTTTTTACCTACCGGGTCCGCCTGGTGACGCTGACCGGTCCGCGCAACTCAGTGAACACAGCCCTGACTGTTCGGCTGGCTGCATTGTTGCTGAGTGCTGGCGTCAGCGCAGTCGTCACCGTTCATCCTGATGCGCCGACGGAAACCTTGCGCCGGTTCTGGGCCGCATTTTACGAAGAAATATTGCGCGGCATCCGGATCAGCCAAGCCCTGTTCACTGGACAGAGCCGCTTGTTCAGCGACAGTTATCGCGCTCCTGGTCTCGGCGGAGTTGGCATCCACCTGCACGACTGGTCTATCGGCAACCTGTATCTGGGTCAGCATGATTCGCGGCTGGTATTGCGGCCGCCACTAGAGTTATGGCGCGCATTGCTGAATGCGCCGCCGCCATTTTCCCTGGGGCTGTTGCCCTCACCGCCGCCGACCGGCTGTATTGGACGAGGGCGCGAACTGCTGGTGCTGGCACGGTTGCTCGAAAACCAGACGCCGCTTTTTCTGCGGGGACCGGGCGGAATTGGCAAGACCGCCATTGCAACAGCCTTGGCCGACTGGCTGGCGCGCTGCGGCGGCTATCGCCAGGTTGCCTATGTTCGCGACAGCGATGCGCGTGATCCGCGCACCCTGTTGGAAACTCTGGGCCGACAACTGCTCCCTGCCGGTAAGCACTGGTCCGTTGATCAGTATCCGACCTGGTGGCAGGCGCTGGATCACGTTCGGCAAATCTTGCGTCCGCAAGCCATTTTGATTGTGCTGGATCAACTGGAACGCTGGCCGTCGGAACACGATGAAATTTTTGATCAGTTCTGGAAAGCCCTGTTAAACGAATGGACTGAACTGCAATTACTGGGACTGGGCCGGGCCGGGCCGCCGCCTTTCGCCCAACCGTGGATGGAAGTAACCCTAGGGTCAATGGATGATACCGACGCCATTCTGTTGATTGGACGCGCATTAGCGGTCGCTGGAGCAGCGCCGCCAACGGCTGACAGCGGCAGCGGTTTTTCAGAACTGCGCACGTTGACCACCTTGGCGGGCGGACACCCCGGCGCTCTGCTGCGGGTAGCGCATGAAATCAACCTCCGTGGCGTCAGCGTAACCCAGATGCTGCTGCATTCGCTGCGCACCGGTTTGCGCCGTCATGGCGATGATCCGAAATGGCCGCTGTATTTAAGCCTGGAACTGGTCTTGCGCCAGTTGCCGCCCGATGATCGGGAGCGGTTATCGGTGCTGGCGTTCTTCAAGGATGGCGCTAACCGCATTGCTTTAGGCCATGCGCTCAGCCTTGATACTCTCGCCATCAATGCGTTCTGCGACCGCCTAATTGCTCTTGGCCTGGCTGAGGATCAAGGGTACGGTCATCTCCGCTTCGACTCTGCCCTTATTCACTATCTGGATAGCCAGTTGGACCTGAATCTGCGCACGGTCTGGCGGGAACGCTGGCGAGCGGGCATGGAGCAATTGTTGACTGTTCTGTACCCGCAATCCTTCCGTGACAGCACCCGCACCCATCGGCTATTGCAGTTAGAGATGCCCAATCTGCTGGCTCTGCTCCGCGACACTCCGCGTCATGTAGACCCGGATCGGATCGCCCGTTTGGCTAATCAGTTGGAGCAATTGCTGTCCAGCCTGGGCGCCTCGGCAGCATTGACCGAGGTGATCGCCGCCCGCGAACGCGCCAGCCGCGCCTTGCCAGACTGGGGCCGAACCCGGTTTGAAACTGAACGGCTGCGGATTGAACGACTGCGAGACGAAGGGGCGCTGGAAGACGCGCTATGGGTTGCCCAACAGCTATTGCGCCATTGCCAGGATGCGGGTCCTGATGCCTATCCCGGCGCTGCCTACGATCTGGCGCGCACCCATTTCCTGCTCGGCAAGCTGTTCAAACTGTCCAGTACTGTCGAGCCAGCCGCTCAGCAATTCACCGAAGCGCGTAAACAATTTCAACTGCTGGCCGACAGCGGCAATAGCAACGCCGGACGCATGGCGGCAGTAGCCGAAGCGGAAACCGGAGATTGCCTGACTGATTTACGCCGCTTGAACGATGCCGCTGCTGCCTACGAAGCGGCGCTCGCCCGCGCTGATCCCAATACTGTCAATCCGATGGTCGCCGCTAATCAGCTACAACTGGGACTGGTGCGCCAACGGCAGGGAAATTACGCCGCCGCCGCCGCGCTGTACGACGCCGCACGGCAAACCTTTGAGGCGCTTGGATCGTCAGAAGGCGCGGCCCAAGCCTGGCGACAACTGGGCGTGGCCCACAAGCTGAACGGTGAGCTGGAACCGGCGCTTCATGCCTGTCGGCAGGCGTTATACCGCTATGAACAACAACATAACCGCGTCGCAATGGCCGAAACCCTGGGCGAAATCGGCCAACTGCATCAGGCGCTGAATCAACTTGAAGCAGCGGTTGAAGCCTATCAGCGGATGGCGGATTTGTATGCGCAACTCGGTGATGGTCGCGGCGAAGAAGCGGGGCGCAACAAACTGGCTAGCGTCCTGATTTTGCTGCGACGACACGATGAGGCGCGCAAGGAACTCTATCGCGCCAGTGAGTGCAACCTGCCTGAAAGCCCTACCGCCCGTAATTGGGCGATCCGCAAGGGCCTGCGCGATATCGGTCAAGCGGTTGAGAATCCCAGTGTGGCCGATCAGGCGCGGCGGCAATCCATTCAGAAGTATCTGGCCTATCGGCGCGCCGGTGGCGAAAATACCAATCCCGGCACCCGGTTATGTATCCAAATTGGTCAAGCGATTCATAACGGTGAAACGGCTTCGTTGGCTACCCGTCTGGATCAGATTGCAGCCAGCCCGAATGTTCCGCCGACCGGCAAACTGCTGATCGCCAAATTGCGCGCCATTCTGGCCGGATCGCGGGATCCGGCGTTGGCTGCCGATCCCGATCTACACTACCAGTACGCAGCGGAAATTCAGTTGCTGCTCGACGACCTGGCCAAATAAGGTTCAGGCTGGTATTGCGGACTGCGTTTGCAGCATTGCAAACCCGCTTACAAAGGAAAAAGCCCACTTATAGAGTGGGCTTTTTGGTGTAAAAGCCTGGCGATGTCCGACTTTAGCGTGAGTAATGCTCACACGATCATAGGGGCTGCACGGTTTCACGGTCGAGTTCGGGATGGGATCGGGTGGTTCCCGTGCGCTAGGGTCGCCAGGCGAAAAGGGGTGTGGAGAGTGCGAAAGATGAGGGTTTGGGTTCTGGTTTTAGGCCTGGCACAGAGCTTGGGTGTTAGGGGGTCAAGCCGCACGGTCAATTAGTACGGGTCGGCTGCGCCTGTTGCCAGGGGTTCACCGCCCGCCTATCCACGTCGTGGTCTACAACGGACCTTGAGGAGTCTCAAAGGACTCGGGAGATCTTATCTTGGGGGAGGCTTCCCGCTTAGATGCTTTCAGCGGTTATCCTGTCCGGACGTAGCTACCCGGCGATGCCATTGGCATGACAACCGGTACACCAGAGGTCTGTCCATTCCGGTCCTCTCGTACTAGGAACAGCGCCCCGCAAATCTCCAACGCCCACGGCAGATAGGGACCGAACTGTCTCACGACGTTCTAAACCCAGCTCGCGTACCACTTTAAATGGCGAACAGCCATACCCTTGGGACCGACTACAGCCCCAGGATGTGATGAGCCGACATCGAGGTGCCAAACACCGCCGTCGATATGGACTCTTGGGCGGTATCAGCCTGTTATCCCCGGAGTACCTTTTATCCGTTGAGCGATGGCCCTTCCATACGGAACCACCGGATCACTAAGACCTGCTTTCGCACCTGCTCGACTTGTCCGTCTCGCAGTTAAGCACCCTTATGCCTTTGCACTCAGTGCGCGATTTCCGACCGCGCTGAGGGTACCATCGCGCTCCTCCGTTACTCTTTGGGAGGAGACCGCCCCAGTCAAACTACCCACCATGCACGGTTCCTGAACCCGGTCAGGGTTCGAGGTTAGAACCTCGCGTATTCCAGGGTGGTATTTCAAGGTTGGCTCCACCGGGACTGGCGTCCCGGGCTCACTGCCTCCCACCTATCCTACACAAGAAGACGCAAAGTTCAGTGCAAAGCTATAGTAAAGGTTCACGGGGTCTTTCCGTCTTGCCGCGGGTACGCTGCATCTTCACAGCGATTTCAATTTCACGGAGTCTCGGGTGGAGACAGTGTGGCTATCGTTACGCCATTCGTGCAGGTCGGAACTTACCCGACAAGGAATTTCGCTACCTTAGGACCGTTATAGTTACGGCCGCCGTTTACCGGGGCTTCGATCAAGAGCTTTGCTTGCGCTGACCCCATCAATTAACCTTCCGGCACCGGGCAGGCGTCACACCCTATACGTCCACTTTCGTGTTGGCAGAGTGCTGTGTTTTTAGTAAACAGTCGCAGCCACCTGGTCACTGCGGCCCGCGTCCGCTCCACCCGCGAGGGGTTTCACGTACCACGGGCGCACCTTCTCCCGAAGTTACGGTGCTAGTTTGCCGAGTTCCTTCACCCGAGTTCTCTCCAGCGCCTGAGGATTCTCTCCTCGCCCACCTGTGTCGGTTTGGGGTACGGTTGGGTGATGCCTGAAGCTTAGAGGCTTTTCTTGGAAGCGGGGCATAGACCACTTCGCGCCGAGGCGCTCGTCATCGGCTCTCGGGATAGCGCGTCCGGATTTGCCTGGATGCGCTCCCTACGACCTTAAACCGGGACTACCAATCCCCGGCTGGCGTAGCCTTCTCCGTCCCCCCATCGCAGCATCACTCAGTACGGGAATATTCGCCCGTTTCCCATCGACTACGCCTTTCGGCCTCGCCTTAGGGGCCGACTCACCCTGCGCCGATTGCCGTTGCGCAGGAACCCTTGGGCATTCGGCGTGCGGGGTTTTCACCCGCATGATCGTTACTTATGTCAGCATTCGCACTTCCGATACCTCCAGCCGACCTGACAGTCGACCTTCACTGGCCTACGGAACGCTCCCCTACCATGCCTTGCGGCATCCGCAGCTTCGGTATACGGCTTAAGCCCCGTTGAATCTTCCGCGCGGCCGACTCGACCAGTGAGCTATTACGCTTTCTTTAAAGGATGGCTGCTTCTAAGCCAACCTCCTGGCTGTCTGGGCCTTCCCACCTCGTTTCCCACTGAGCCGTAATTTGGGGACCTTAGCTGGCGGTCTGGGTTGTTTCCCTCTTCACGACGGACGTTCGCACCCGCCGTGTGTCTCCCGTGATTGCACTTCCTGGTATTCGGAGTTTGCAACGGTTTGGTAAGCCGGGATGGCCCCCTAGCCGTAACAGTGCTCTACCCCCAGGAGTGAGACACGAGGCGCTACCTCAATAGCTTTCGGGGAGAACCAGCGATCTCCGAGCTTGATTAGCCTTTCACTCCGATCCACAGCTCATCCTCGTCTTTTTCAACAGACGTAGGTTCGGCCCTCCAGTAGGTGTTACCCCACCTTCAGCCTGGCCATGGATAGATCGCCCGGTTTCGGGTCTACTCCCAGCGACTGTCGCCCTATTCAGACTCGGTTTCCCTACGCCTTCCCTATTCGGTTAAGCTCGCCACTGAAAGTAAGTCGCTGACCCATTATACAAAAGGTACGCCGTCACGCTTGCGCGCTCCGACTGCTTGTACGCATACGGTTTCAGGGTCTATTTCACTCCCCTCGCCGGGGTTCTTTTCGCCTTTCCCTCACGGTACTGGTTCACTATCGGTCGACCACGAGTATTTAGCCTTGGAGGATGGTCCCCCCTTGTTCAGACCGGGTTTCACGTGCCCTGCCCTACTTGTCTCAGCCTTAGTCTCGCCTTCGGGTTTTTGGATACGGGGCTGTCACCCGCTATGGCCGGCCTTT